>JASEGY010000183.1 GCA_030019105.1 bacterium
TGTTCTATTCTTCTAAAATTATTTCTCCGTGCCTCCGTGTCTCCGTGGTGAATTTTCCGTTTGCACAAGTCGAAAGATTTTGGGGTTGCCTTTTAGTTGTAGGTTGTAGGTTAAGCAACACGCCGTGGGCATTCTACCCAACTTACAACCTACAACCTACAACTTACAACCTATTACCCCAAAATCTTTTTCATGAAGTCTATAAGTGCCTATCCACCGGGGCGATAGAAACCAGGTTTCTTAAAGAAACCTGGTTTCTGGTCACACGGGAGAAGTTTTGGGATAGGCTCTAAACAACCACCAGCTAAAGCAGGTGGGTTTGGGGGCTAAAGCCCCGTCAGCCTTCGGCGGCTGAAAGCCTCGGCGGCTGAAAGCAGGTGGGTTTAAATCAGTATCCGCCATCCGGCGGACTGAAAGTATTCCTATAAATAAAGGAGGATTAATATGGCTCAAGATCAAAAACGCCGTCAGAAGGCTCTCTTGAAGAAGAAGCAGAAGGCTAAACAGCGTCAGAAGGCTAAACAAGGCTCTCACTCATTTACCGGGTTCTTCGGCGGGGGAGATGGTGGTTATTCTATTCGCAGGAATTACATCAAGAACGCCAGGAAATACCCTGTTTATGAATGTCTGATCAACTCGGATTGGCAAAGAGAAACAGAACACGGTCTGGTAAGAATTCTGCTCTCCAGAGAACAGCCCAATGGGAACATTGTCTTTGCCACTTACTTGGTAGATATCTACTGTTTAGGGCTTAAAAACACCTTTTATAATGCGGATTTCACTTTGAGTCGATATAAAACTGAACTCAAATCGCAGTTTTTTCCCGACTGCACCCCCATAGACTGTCATCCTCAACTGGCCAATAAAATCATTCTGGGCGCTATTGAATATGCCAGGAAATTGGGCTTTAAGCCAAACAAGGATTTCCAGGCAGCTAAGTATTTATTGGAGGAGACTTCTGAAGCCATGGAGGAGTTTGACGTTACCTTCGGTAAGGATGGTAAGCCTTTCTATATCGCCGGCCCACACGATAATCAACAGAAGATCATTCGAACCCTGATGGAAAGATTAGGACCGGGCAACTTTCATTACTTTGTACCTGTGCCGATGGAAGAAGGATATTGAAAAGAACTGAAGGGAGGGAATATCTTGTCCAGGAGAAAAGAAGATTTAGGGTCAGTAATGGCTTTAGCATTCTCAGAGATATTAAGACGGATGAGCGTCGAGGAAAAGAAGATTTTCGCTCAGACGGTAGATTTGACTGAACTGGAAGAGTTGAAGATAGCAGATGTAGCTGCCGATGAAAAGAGGAGGGTTGGTGATCCAAAGTTTTATGTGGGGACAACACCTGGTGGTGGGTTAAGTCTGGAATTACCTGTTGACAAAGTGGTGGAGTGTATCGAAACCTTACCTGCTTTTCTATCAAGTACGCAGATCAAACTTCTTATTCTTGGAAATGGAGAGTGGATCGAGTTTTTCTGTTCAGAGAGCGATTTCCCGGACATATTAAGAAAACATACCCAGTCGATCATTGAGGCAGGTGTGATGATAGATTTTGATGCTTCAAACCTTGTTTCAGGAGGGGGGGGATGTATTTCTCTTGATTTAAAGAAACCTTCACCTGAGGTGACCAGGGAAATAGCCGGGAAATTTTTAGAAATATGTGGTTTTAAACACAGGTTCCGCAAAGACGAATTTTCCGCTGTAGTTTGGAAGGATATCCTGGAGGTAACAGAATGAAAAACGAAGTTAAGGCTGCTATTGCCTTTTTTCGCGTTATGATCGAACATACTCAAAAGGGATATGAACCTTCTCCGCCGCATATTCTTAAGCGGATGATCAGACCTCTTTGCAGCGAGCTGGCTAAAATTGAGCAAAGAGGAACCAAGAATGATGCCTGGGATTTCGTGGAAGGGTTGTCTGCGGAATGCAGAAGATTAAGATGAGATATTTACTGTTAGCTGACATCCATTCCAATTTAGAGGCCATTGAGGCTGTGCTGGCTGCTGTAGAGGGCGAGGAAATCGACAAATATTGCCTGCTGGGCGATATGGTCGGCTACGGGGCCAACCCTAATGAAGTGGTCAAGAGATTAAAGCTACTTGTCCCTCAGGTTATGATTAGAGGAAACCATGAAAAGGTTGCCCTGGGTGTGGAAGATGGCAGCAATCTTAATGACTATGCCCGTGAAGCAGCCTATTGGACGAGAAGCGCTTTAACCCCCGAAAGCAGGATCTATTTGGCCGGCGCCGCGAAAGGTCCCTTAGTAGTAGATGGCCTCTTTGAAATTGTCCACGGGGCAGTACAGGATGAAGATATTTACCTGGACTACTTATCTGACGCGAGGGTAAGCTTTGCCTATATGCGCACCCCGCTTTGCTTTTTTGCTCACACCCACGTGCCGGTTATCTTCTTAGAAGAGGATGGGCAGATAAGCCATTACCATCTTCAAGAGAGTGAAGTCCATTACCCATTACAATCGGGCGACAGTCATCTTATTAACCCTGGTTCGGTGGGGCAATCCAGAGACAAAGACCCGCGGGCGGCCTTTGGTGTTTATGACAGCTCTGCCGGCATGGTTACCGTAAAACGGGTAGAATACGACCTGGCCGCTGCTCAGGCCAAGATACTTGAGACGGAGCTTCCTCCATACTTAGCCTTTAGGCTGAGCTATGGAAGGTAGATTGACGGAAATGGAAAAAACCGGTATGACCAATTTACCGCGATATATTCTTGTTTTCCTGCTTTTACTCTCCACGGAAGGTTTTTCCAAACCTGCTTCTACTTCCATTGAACCGGCTTTTCAGGATATATTTGGTCTGGAAAAAGGCGATGAATTCCTAAGGTCTACCATCAGGATAGTCCAGGAAGAAAAAGACGAAAAGGCCATCCTGGTCCGTTTATCTGAATCACTGGGACAAGAGAGACTTGTCCGCCTGCTGGCTGCTCTGGATCAATCCTTAGATAAGAAAAGGGCTTTTAACCGGGTAATCGAAGGACATGGCGGAAAAGAAGATTATCGTCTCCAGGAGGTGCTTGAACTCCTCCGGACCTCAAAGGAAAAGTCCCTCTCAGTTCAAGATCGGAACTACGATGAATTGAAGGCCCGCATAGAAAGGGAAGGCCAATATCCCTCCTGGGCAAGGCCGCTGCTATGGTTGTTGGTCTTTCTTCTCCTTGTGATCCTTAGCGCAGCGATCCTTGTCAGGATAGGTATTGCCGGCCGGCCCCCTGACAATGAAATAGCCTTCACTGCCCGCACATTACCAACTTTTCTGATAGTGGGGTTTAATACAGCCGCTGAGAGACTTAATCTTCCTGCTGTAAAAAAAGCAATCCCCGTTGTGGTAGGGAAGGTCAAGGCCGTTATTTCCCTGATAACAGGAAAGGTAACTGCTTCGGTAAAAGAGACCGTTTCTACCGTCAGAAACTATGCCAAAGAGCATATTATTAAGGTTTTGCTGGTTGCTTTAGGATGCTGGGTACTCCTTGCCCCCTTGTTAGGGCTTTTTTCCTATTTGGGGCATGGTCAAACTAAGTGGAGAAAAGCTGAAGCGGCCTACGTTCGGAAAGATTATGACTATGCAAAGAAAGAATATCTGAAGGCCACCGTTAAAGCCAATGATCTCCTTAAGCCCCAGTTGATTGAGACTTACCATAAATTAGGTCAGATAGCCCTTCAAGAAGAAGACTGGAATGAGGCCTTTGAATTTTATACCCGGGCCATTTCGGTCAGTGGGACTGCTCCGGCCGGCGTGTTTTTCCTCTGTCAGGCATACGAAAGCAGGGCTGAAAAGTTTATTCAAGAATTTAACTATCCCAGGGCCGTAATATTTTACAAAAAGGGCCTGGAAAAACTGAAAGAGATGGATCAGGCTGACCAGGAAGTAATTGAACGGAGATTAAGGTTTCGTCTTGGTCTGGCCTCGGTTTATGAGCATATCGACGTGAATATGGCCGAGAGAGAATACCGGGACATCCTGGCTGCTTTAGAATCAACAGAATCATCGTCTCTCAAACCATCAGATGAATTATCAGATACTAAACCGGTTTCACTAAAACCGGAAACCAACCATAAGCATGGATATGTATATTTCAGATTAGGGAATCTTTACCTGAAAGAAGAAAAATGGGGAGAAGCAGTTACTAACTATGACCGGGCGATTAACTCAGGCTGCCGGCTGCTTCCTCTATATAATAAATTGGCTGCAGCTTATAAAGGTTTAGGAGATTTGGAAGAGACTAAATTTTATTTTCAAGATATCTTATTCAGGAGCGGGATAGCCGGTAGCTCTACGGAAATGGGCTCGGTTCTTAAATGGTATGATCTGGGGATAAAACGGCTGAGTGAATCAGGATTCGATAAATCCGATCTGTCCGGATTAGATGATCTCAATCAGACCAGAACAGTATTTCTGGAGAAATACCGGCCTTGATCATCGTTTGGGCCATTTTGGTAGGGTGGGCACTGCCCCACTGCCATCGAGTTAGCGGTAATCTGTTGCTATGGCGCGGCTTAGTCGATAACCTTGTCCCGTAGAGACACTTGAAAATAGCCCAGCGATTTATCGCTGGGAAACGATGCCAAAGTAGAGTCATAGTCCTGTAGGGACGGCTGAACCGAAGCCCTGCTTTTTTCAGTCGTCCCTGGTGGGACTGCGCCGGCAAGCCGCCTTCGAAGGCCAGGCAGCGATGATGCTGGAGTACGCAGTGGATGAAGCGGTGAGAGAGGCATATCCCTTGCCAATAAACAATGACTCAGTGAGCCAGGCCCAATCCTCAATTTCAGGAGACCAGACCCAACAGGGGGGACTTCATGCCGGGAATCGGGGACCGATTACTTTGGACTGGGAGCCGCTGCTGGAGGCGCTCCTGGCTGATTTGCGGCAAGGGATGCCGGTAGGGACAATAGCGGCCCGGTTTCACAATGCGTTAGTGGAGGGAATGGTGGCCGTGGCCCGGGCAGTGGGAGCAGAGCGAGCCGCCTTAAGTGGAGGCTGCTTCCAGAACCGCATCCTCCTGGAACGAGCTTTCCGCCGCCTGAGTGAAGCCGGCCTGCGGGTTTACCTTCACCAGCGTATTCCCCCTAACGACGGCGGTATCGCCCTGGGGCAGGCAGCAGTCGCAAAACAGAAGATAGAGGACAGATAAAGAATAAGGGCATTGTTCATCGTTTCGGCCACTATAGCTCTTAAGATAAATATTTTGGGGTAAGCGAATTTAAGATAGGCTATGTAGCTTTTGGAGTTAATCCTTTAGGATTTCATTGGTTATGAAAGGCTAAAGCCTGAACTCCAAAGGATAGCCAACCCCAAAATCTTTTTCTTAAACACTATAGTTACGATACCAGGAGTTAAATATGCCACATCTTTCATTAAAGACAAAGTTAATCCTCAGCTTTTCAATAGTCATTATGGTGGGCGTTTTTTTGTCTGTAATTATAGGTATCAGGTTGATCGGTAACACGGTTATAAAACAGGCGCAGGATAAGGTAAGACTCGATCTGAATTCTGCCCGGGAAGTGTATCGGACAGAAAGGGAGAATATTAAAAACTCCGTTCGCCTGACCACGATAAGATTCTTCATAAAAGAGGCTGTCTTAAAGAACGACAGGGAAAGGTTAAAGGAGGTATTGCAGAAAATTAAGGAGGACGAAGACCTGGATATACTGACTTTAACAGATAAAAAAGGTCATGTCTTACTCCGGGCAAATAATCCGGCCATTTATGGCGACCAAATAAATGATGAGATAGTGAATTGGGCCTTATTAAAGAAAGAAGTGGTAGTCTCAACCCAAATTATTTCTGAGAAGGAGTTAGAGAAAGAAGGCCAGGATCTGGCTGAACAGGCCAGGATAGAGCTGATTTCTACCCTCAGGGCAAGACCAACAGCAGCCGCTGAAGAGACCTCGGGGATGATGATTAAAGCAGCCGCCCCTGTAATTGGTTATAATGGAGATTTAATAGGGGTGCTCTATGGCGGGAAATTGCTTAATCGAAACTATGAAATTGTTGATAAGGTAAAGGATATAGTTTATAGGGGCGAAAAATATAAAGGCGAAGATATAGGCACAGCCACCATCTTTCAGAAAGACCTGCGTATCTCTACAAATGTTAGAACCGCCGCCGGCACAAGGGCTATTGGAACACAAGTATCCCAGGAGGTATACGATCAAGTGACAGGCAAGGGCCTGGCCTGGATCGGCCGGGCATTTGTGGTCAATGCCTGGTATATAACGGCATATGAGCCTATAAAGAACATAGAAGGAAAGATTATCGGCATGCTTTATGTCGGGATGCTTGAGGCGCCATATCTTGATTTAAAAAGAAATGTTGTCTTTACCTTTTCAGGAATCGCCTTCTTTGGCGTAATCCTATTGTCAATAATAGCCTTCTTTACCACCACCAATATCACAAAGCCCATAAAAGAATTGGTATCAGCCACAAGTAAAGTAGCCGGCGGTGATATGTCTTACCGGGTTCGGATAAGGTCGCATGATGAAATTGGGGAGTTAGCCGATTCTTTCAATCGGATGACGGCAGAACTCCAGAAGGCTACCGGTAACTATCTGATACTTACCAGAACCTTAGAGGAAAAAGTAAAAGAAAAGACAAAAGAATTGGAAGAGACCCACAAACATCTGATCCGGACAGAAAAGTTAACCTCACTGGGAAAGATGGCCGCCGGTGTGGCCCACGAAATAAACAACCCCCTGACAGGTGTTCTGACCTTTTCCAAACTTCTCTTGGATGACCTGGATAAAGATGACCCCAAGCGGGAAGACCTCCGGACTATAGTAGAGGAGACGCTTAGATGCCGTGATATAGTCAGGAGCCTGCTCGACTTTTCCCGGGAAACAAAATCTGAAAAGAAGTTAGAGGACATAAATAATATTATAGAAGATACCCTCTTTCTCATTACCCGCCAGGCTGCTTTTCAAGATATTGAAATAGTAAAAAATCCGGATGAGGCCTTACCCCAAATCCCTCTTGATGCCGGTCAGATCAAACAGGTTTTTATACTCAGAGATCCTGACAAATGATCTTCATCTAACTTAGCGCGGCCTCTGGCCGCAACCAAACCAATTTTGGATTGCAGATTGCG
>JASEGY010000184.1 GCA_030019105.1 bacterium
TACATAGCCTATCTTGAATTCGCTTACCCCAAAATATTTATCTTAAGAGCTATAATTTAACATAAATCAGATTCAAAATCAAGATTTTTGAACAAAAATTTCCTTGACAGACGAAAGAAACTATGTTATCATACTTGATACTTATCAATATCGATAAGTATCAAATATGATAAGGAGGGCTTATGTTTGAATATTCCAGGCCGGTTTTTGGTGAATCTTTTTTTAATCGCGAAAAAGAACTGGAGGAACTCCAGCATACTCTAAAGAGGTTAAGTAAGGAAGCCACTACTTACTTAGCCCTCCTGGGGCCGCGAAAGATAGGAAAGACAAGTACACTTAACAAGTTTATAGATGAAATAGCGGATCCTAAAATAATGGCTTTCAAGATAGATTGTATGGAGCGAAATACCCTTACCCTTGATTTCTTCTTAAACTATCTGATGAAGACCATTAGTGGTTTTACTGTGAAAAAGATAGGCCTTCCTATTGAAGGCGCTATGCTGGATGAGGCAGATTTGATCGAAGCGGCCGGCAAGATGCAGAGTTTAAATCTGAGCAGCCTCAACAGGGCAATATCTATGTTGATTCGCCTCAAGAAAGAACCAATATCTTTCGAGGCAATAAGCTTTATTGTTAATCTACCTGAAAGTATAGGTAAAGAGGCTGATTGCTCTTTTGTGGTGATAATAGATGAATTTCAGGAACTATTTAAACTCAACAAATTTAAGCTTACCAGAGAAAGGATTGGAGATGTCTTTGCCTTCCTGAGAGCTAACTGGCAAAATCATACTCGCACAAACTACATCATCTCCGGTTCCCAAATTAGCATGCTAAAGAATCTATTGACTGACAGCAGTGCCCCTTTTTTTCAGCACTTCAAGATAATAAATGTGGGAGAATTTGCAGAAGATAAAGCAATCCGGATGTTAGAGGCGCTTTCAGCCGATACAGGCAAGAATATCCCGCCTGAGTTAATCAAAAAGATAATTAAGTTAGTAGGAGCTAATCCCTTTTATCTTCAGGTTATGGGAGAAGAACTTTGCCGTTATGAAATAATTGATGAGCAAGCATTAAAAATCGCATTGCAGGAAGTACTCTTTAATGAAACAGGAAAGCTTGCCCTCTATTTCCAGGATTTGATTAATAAGATTATTGGCCGCTCTTCATCTCTGGAAAACCTATTAATAAACATTGCCTGTCAGCCTTCTTCTCTGACAGAGTTAGCTAAATTGCAAAACACAAGTCCTGGTGGAATAAAAACCTGGCTTAATCGCATCCCGGACATCTTAATTAAAGAAAACGAAAGATATCAGATTAAAGATGCTTGTTTATCCCTCTGGTTAGCCTCAAGGTCTTCCCTCAAGAATGTTTTTCCGGCCTTAACGCTTGGTGATGAAGCTGAAAAAAGAGTTGCTCAGAAGCTATCCAGATTAGGATTCCAGTTAGTTTATCAGTCTAAAGCATCAAGAGGCGCTTTTGATCTATTAGGAATAATGAATACTAAGTGCCTTGGCATTCAAGTAAAAAGAGCTGAACTCCCACTTTACTTCAAAGGTGAAGAATTACAAAAGATAAAATACTGGGCCAAAGAGCTTAACTGGAAGCCTGTTATAGCAGTATATGATGGAGAAGAATGTTTCTTTTACTCCTTAGATGTCCTTGAATCAACCGGACAAATGTTTAAAATTGATAAGTCTACCCCTTACTTAGAGAATATATTAACCGAATTATCGATTACATAGCTTAGCCGTTCATCTTACTGGTATTGTAAGCAGGCGATGGTCATCGTTTCGGCCACTCACGAGCAATGTAGGGTGGGTGAAACAGAGTGGAACCCACCATATTGGTGGTTGGTGGGTTCCGCTGCGCTCCACCCACCCTACAAAATGGCCGAAACAATGAACATCGTCCTAAGAGCCTATCCCAAAACCTATTTGCCGGGTAGCCGCAACGTTTTAGGTTGCGCAAGCTAAAGCCTGCGACTACCAGCTTTAGGATAGGCTCTAAGAAGCCTCTCGGATCTATCAATGGGACTTGTGGACGATGATCTCCTGCGTTCCTGATTCACCCTTTATTGAGGGATTATAGTACTCATAGACACGCGAGGCCGGACTTTTTGCCTTTATCGGGAAACGGGCCTTCATCCTGTACTTGAGAATTACCGGCGCTTCCGGTTTCACCTCGCTCAGGTAAACGATGACCTGTCGCCCGGTCGTGGAGTACTTCTCAATCGTCTTCTTAGCGGCCATATCCTTAAAATCCTCGCTCATCAAGTCAAATCCAGGCGGGATGCCTAAGTCCACAATAACCATCTTAGCTGTCTTATTCCGGTTGTTTCTTACCCGGGCGGCAGCGCTCAGGATATCGTTCTCTTTAAGTTTTGTCCGGTCGTAATCTATCTCGATGGTCATCGGCTCTTCTCCGTGTGGTTTATCCTGATACGGGACATAATACCGGCCCACCACCTGATAGAACATACTCCCCTCACCTTCCAGGGCAAGTTCGACCTTGTTCGCCTCAGGACGTGTCATATCGGCGAGGTCGATGATCTGAAGCAGATCGTTGTTGCTCGCATCGACCCGGATCTTCTTTATTTCCTTATCATTCAGCTTAACAGTAACATCGGCCTCCACCTGGCGGGTCGATTCCTTGATCGACGTAATAAGCGCCCGCAACGCCTGGATGGTGGCCTGGGTGGATTGCCAGGTGCCGTAAGAGTCTTTGCTCTTGACTAAATAATCGGTTATCCTGGAAATGAGGCCATGGTGCCGGCCGTATTTGAGAAGCGCCTGGCAGGCCAGAGCGGTTGTTTCGATTTCGGCGCATTTCCCGCGGCCGAAGGTCGGCGTTACTTCTTCCGTCTTCCAGTAAACAAGCTCACCCTCTTCGGTTCGCCGGTCAACAAGCTTCTTGATGATGCGTTCGGTCTCCTCAATATCAGGGTCGTAGCTTACAAAGGTGTTCGCGGCCAGAGCCAGGGTGTAATTATCGTTTATGCCGGCAAGCTCCTTCTTAAGGTAATTGATCCCTTTTCCCACTGCTTCTCCCCGGTTTTCGCTGACTACTAACGCCCAGGTAACATAAGCGGTGTTGCGGACTACATCGTCAGTGAACTTATCGATCACGCCTTCAGAGATGCCTGCCTGAGAAGGTTTCCAGGAGCCGTCTTTCTCCTGCTGACTCAGCAGCCACTTCTGGGTGCGGTCTATGATTGCCGGATCGATTTCGTGAACCTTGGACATATCGTAGAACTCCATAAGGCCATAGGCAGTAAGGATATTATGAGCCGGCGGGTTGCCGAACCACTCAAATCCGCCGCCCGGCACTTCATAACTAAGAAGCCGCTGATACCCAAGATTAATGAAACCTTCCGCTTTCATTTCTATCTCCGGCGTGATCTGATTAGTTGATTTCATATAGTCGAGGACTAAAATATTGGGGTAAGTCACAGAAGATGTCTGCTCAAAACAGCCGAAGGGCATCCTGAATATCTTATCCATTCCTTCGAGCACCTGGGCGAAGATTCCCGGGTATATCTTGACAAATATCTTGCTGGCTTCGGGAATTGCCTCTTTCGGGAAATTCACTTCAGCCGAGATATTTTTCTCCAAACGGCCGGTATAATTGATGACTTGCTCTTCTCCGTTCGGTTCGACCTGGATGACACGTGAGATAGCATCACTCTTCCGGCTGCCCATGCCGTAGACCGTAAACTTGTGATGGCCTATCTTCCTGACCTTGACCGTGAAATAGACCACGCCGACCTCTCCCGGTTTCATCATTACTTCCTTCTCCGCCTCGTCTAACAGGTCAAACCAATCGCCCTCCTCCACCTTAAGGCTTATCTTCTGATCCTCCTTGAGGTAGTTATAAACAGCCACGGGCACAGAGACTTCATCCTCCTGAATAAGTGCGATGGGGAAGTCGATGTCAATAAAGAAATCCTGGAAGACCTTCAGCGGGAAGGTGCGGGAGCCAAGCGCGCCGTTAAGTGATGAGGCCATGCCGGTTAAACGCCAGGTAGTGATGGAATCGGCCAGCTTGATCTTCTTGAGGGCACGGCCGTCTTCATTCGTGATAAGCGAGGGTTCGAAGTGAAGCGTCTCCGGGAAGTATTTCCTCACCCGCGGCGCTTCCGGAGGAGCCGCCGCCGCTCCCTTGCCGCCACCTTCGCTGACTTCCGGTTCGGCAAGAAGCATCTCCTGCTCTACCATCATTTCCTCCGCAGGCGCAGCCATCATTATCATGTTGAGGTCCTGCCGCTCTCCCTTCATTAGAAACTGTCTTCCAGGCATTTCTCCTCTAAACGATATATCCGGCAAGACAATATCATCAGCAGTTCCTGCCTTTCCATCCGGCCCGGCCGAATGGAGGCGAAAACTGTGGAAGACCCGACAGCCTTTGCAAAGTGTCCCCTCAAACTTAAAAACATTGCCCCAGGGGTCTTTGATATCCTTCATCCCGAGCAGCCTCTCATCCACCAGGATTTGAAGGCTGAAGTCCTGATCCGGGGACCAGCCGATCCTATGGTAGTATGCTTCCTCATCTCTCTTGATCCGCTGTGAAAACTTCGCCAGGGCCTGCTGAATCTTCTCATACTTTTTCATTAGATATTGGGAAATATACTCCTGATACCCCTCTCCGCGGCGCTCTCGCTCATAAGTATTGACCTTGATATCGTACTGACCGATACCTTCTGCCGCGGCTAAAAGTACCCGGGCCGCTTTTTCCCTGTTCTCCGCCGCATCGAGCCCGGGTTCAGGCGGGAGGATAACCACATTCTCCATCTCGTAGCCGTGTATCTCATACCGCGGTTTAAGCAGCTCCTGCTCCAGATAGAAATAGACCTTTTCCATCCCGGGCTGCATCTCCTGCAGGGCAAAAACGCTCTCATCGACGATCATAAATCCTAAAGCTGAAAGAACCGGCCGGCCTTCGCTGTCCGCCACTTTGAAATGAAGCTCAGCCTCCTCGCCAGGCAGATAAACGGTTTTATCGGTTTCGATTCCAATCTTCAGGTCAGAAGCCGGCTCCACGATCAGCAGCTTCTTGTCCCGGATTATATTCCCATCCGCAGAGATGATATATCCGTTTAGCCCCACTGTGCCGGTCAGCGAAGGGGCCCAGTCAATCTCTATCTGACAGAGGCCATTCTTCAGCTCTCCGGTTTTAGTGAGGACCGTCTGTCCCTGGCGGATAACATCAAAATAAGCCGTGCCGCTCTTCTTCGTAGATATCAGACTGAGAACCGCCTTCTGCCCTACTTTATAGATTGAGTTGTCAGAACGAAGAAGCACCGTATCAGTTTCCTTCTCTTTTACCTTTAGTTCGAGTTCGGTCTCAAACTTATTGCCTTGCTTATCCTTACCTTTAATTTCCAGCCTGACATTCGAGGCCGGGGCCGGAAGAAGAACAAACCGGCCAAACCCGCCCTGGTCGGTCTCGACCTGATAGGATTCTTTTCGCTCCCCAATCATGGCCTTCACCGTCATTGCAGATTGAACCGGTGTGCCGTCAGGATAGGTGGTAACGATATAGATAATGTTCCCAATACCCGGGATGAGGTCGCCGCTTTCCGGGACAGCCACGGCATAGACAGGATTTTTGGAGATAGTAATGTTGCGGGTTGTTTTTTCTTTGTGTTCAGCCGTATCTCGGACTGAGACATCTACCTTGACAAAGGCCTTCCCCTGCTCAAGAGGCTGACCCACAAAATAATCCGGCAGCTTCTCTTCAAAGATGTAATGGCCCGCTTCATCAGTTGTGCCTTCAATAGTCGCGAACCTGTCAAAGCCGACATCAAACTTTGAGAGCTCAATCTTCACTTCCGCGCCGCTCACAGGTTTCCCAAAGAAGTAATCCGCCTGCACCTCTCCTTTAAGCATTTCTCCCGGGGCGTAGAACCGCCGCGAGGTGGTGAAATCGACCTTGAATTTAGGCAGGACATACCGCTCAACGGTAACCGTCTTTTCCTGTTTCTCCGATCCAAGAATCGCCCGGACGTTATAGCGTCCCATATTCAATTCGTCAGCTAAAACAAACTCTGCCCAGGCGACCCCGAAGCTGTTAAGCTCCTTCTTCTTCTTGAAGACCTTGTTTCCTTTGGAGTCCTCAACCTCAAAAATGATCTCTTCTTCTCCGACCGGTTTTGAGGTGGCTAAATCAAGGGCCAGAACCCGTAGATGCATACTCTGGCCGGGCTGGTAGAGAGGCTTGTCAGTGGTGAGCAGAAGACGGCTGCCTCGCTTGAGCTTAATGCTCTCTTCCACTTTATCGGCCCCGATATTGGTCTCCACCGTTGCCGTTAATGTTGCCTCTGTCTCCTTGATCAGCGGCACGGTAAAGAGGGCCTCAACCGTTCCGTAAATGTCGGTCCTGCCTCGATAAAGCTCGATCTCCCGCCCATCTTTGACTTGCATGGAGATATTAACAGCGGCCCCAGCTATAGGCGACTCTTGAGAACGGTTCCTGACAATTACTCGCAGGCTGCCCGTTCCTCCTTTAAGAAACTCGCGCTGACAGAGAAGGATCGTCTCTAACTTATCGACTAAGTAAAAAAGGCTCTTGCGCTGATATCCCGTCTCATCACCGAGCCGGTAGGCGAGGGTATATTTAGCCAGATTGGCTTTATCCAGCCGGGCCTGAACTCGAACCTGAGTCTCCGTATTGCTGTAATACTTAGTCTCCTGGCCGACAATCTCACCGTCCAGGTCGGTAATAATCATCTGGAGTTTTTTCTTTTTTGGCGGCAGAGAACGGAAATCAAATTTCACCCAATCTTCGGCCACCTTTTCTAACTTTATCCGGATCGTCTCATCAGTCATGCCATTACTCTCCTTTCCGTAAGTTAAGATCAGGGCTCCTACAAACAAGAGTAAAATCCCTGAAGATACTGATACTGCCCGGGCACTCATTTTGCTCTTCATTTTCAAACCTCCTCGTATAAGTATCCTCTTCAAAAGTCATGGTATAGACTTCATGAAAAAGATTTTGGGGTTGGTTATCCTTTGGAGTTTAGGCTT
>JASEGY010000185.1 GCA_030019105.1 bacterium
CACGTTCTTACAATGTGAAGTCAGGATGCCCTTGAGAACTTACTACTGTCAAGTTGGTAGCCATGCAGGGTGGGTGGAGCGCAACGAAACCCACCTGCAATGGAGGTAAAAATGGCAATAACAGCAGGATTAGTCCTTGACCAAACTCATTTGACCTTACTTCATTTTAAGAAAGACCTGGAACTAACAGTTAAATTTGAATATCAACCAGAAGAAAAAGGATATCTAGGCAGTTGCCCGGAAATAGATGCAGTGGTGTGGGGAGAAACTCTATCGCAAGCAAAGGAAGAATTAATAGATGCTATCACAGACACTTCTAATGTGCTTCTGGAAAACAGCAGCCAGGATGATTTCAACCGTGATCCAAGATTAAAATATGCCAGGATAATAGGCCACAATGATAAACTACCACTATGCCTGGGATGAAGTTATCCCCAAAGAAGACATCTATAATCTGCTCCAGTTGAAGCCCGCCAATCGGGAAGAATATCTCAGCCTGATGAATCTTACTTATAACCTGAAGATGGTCCTTCCTTTTCCGATTCAGGTCTATTTAGAGCTGACTAACCACTGTAATCTCAACTGTGCCATGTGTAATTACGATCAGATGACCAGAAGCAAGGGATACATGGATCCTGATCTGGCGAAAAGGGTCATTGACGAAGGGGCGGCCTCAGGCAGGCTTTATTATCTGGCCCTTTTTATCCACGGTGAACCGCTTCTTTATCCCCACTTGATCGAAATCATCCAATATGCCAGGGAACAAAATATCCCTGTGGTCAATGTAACCACCAACGGGGTTTTATTGACCGAAGAGCTAAGCCGGCAGATGATTAAGGCCGGATTGGATAGTCTGGTTGTCTCCTTTATGGGGGTGACTAAAGAGGGGTATGTCCGTCTGCAGGGGAGCGAACGAAATTACTACCGGGTAATGGAGAACATTCAGCAGTTTTGTAGGCTTAAGAAGGAGATAAGGAGCGAAGTCCCCTTTATCAGTCTGAAGACCCTGATTGAAGAAACCGACAAGGCCGAGCCGGCCTGGCAGGCCGAACAAATCGCTGCCTTTAGAGGCAAATGGGAGGAGGTAGTTGATTTTGTCAATATTATTCCGGTCAATCCGAGGGGATATGGGAATAAGATCCTCCAGGTAAGTGGAGCCCCTGATCCTGAGCGCGTTCCCTGCCGTCAGGTCTGGCAGAAGGCCATTGTCCTCCACGATGGAACCCTCTCCGGATGCTGTTACGACATCGATGGCCTGGTTTCAGGGGAAAAGATACAAGAGGTTGGCGGTCTGGGTGCGGCCTGGAATGGGAAAAGACTAAACCGGATCAGGGAGATGCACTTACGGGGGGAATACGATAAAATCCCTTTCTGCCGGGATTGCCATAGTAACTATTAACTACGACAAGAGGAGGTATAGTGCTTAAGAAAAAGATTCTGGGGTTGGTTGAAGATTGGAGTTTAGGCTTTAGCCTTTCATAAGTAATGAAATCCTAAAGGATTAACTCCGAAAGCTATATAGCCTATCTTGAATTCGCTTACCCCAAAATATTTATCTTAAGAGCTATAGTTTCATGACGACAGCAGTTCAAATCTCGGACAAGCTCCTGCATGAGGCTATGTTGTTGAGCGCTGTGGGGAATCGGTCGGTAACCGGTCAGATCGAGCATTGGGCGAAGATCGGCAAGTGCGCCAAGGAGAATCCGGACCTGACGTATGGTCTGATCAAGGAAATCCTGGTCGGAATCGAAGAACTCGACCAGGGGGAATCCTCCGAGCACCAGTTCGGCTGAGGTAATATGAAGACTGTTATTATTGCTGCGGGCGCAGGAACCAGATTAGGAGCTTTGACTGCAGGCACACCCAAAGGGCTGATTCCCCTTCTGGGATTTCCTCTTATTAAGCGGGTTATCTGTGCGGTTCGGGAGGCCGGGGTAGAAGAGTTTGTCATCGTTACGGGTTTTGCTGAGGAAAAGCTGAAGGCGAATCTGGGAACAGGGAAGGACCTGGGGGTAAAACTGGAATATGTGTCTAATCCTGATTGGCGAAAAGGCAATGGAATCTCCGTATTAGCCGCCAGTGGCCGAGCCGGCCTGGCAGAAGCCATTGATCCCTCTGAGCGCTTTCTCCTCATGATGTCGGACCATGTCTTTGAGCCGGAACTTATTAAACGAATACTGGAGGGAAAAGTAGCCGACGATGAATGCCTCTTGGGCTGCGATCTAAATTGGCAGGGCGTCTATGACCTTTCCGATGCCACCAGGGTTTTGATTGATAAAGGAAAGATCAAGGATATTGGCAAGGAAATCCCTTCTTTTAATGCTGTTGATTGCGGAGTTTTCCTCTGTTCCGGAGCTATCTTTAAGGCGCTGAAAGAGACTATTGCAAAGGGCAATGATTCCCTTAGTGACGGAGTCAGGAGCCTGGCCCGGGATGGAAAAATGAAAGCCGGCGAGATAACCGGTTTATTCTGGCAGGATGTGGATACGAAGAAGGACATTAAATACGCTGAGAAACAGATGCTGAAGAGGCTAACCAAACCTCAGGATGGAATTGTCTCCAGAAAGATGAATCGGCCTGTCTCAGCGATCTTTACCAAATACTTAGTCAAAATCGGCATGACCCCCAACCAGGCGACAGTGATTACCTTTCTAATCGCTCTCCTGGCCGCTTACTTAGTAAGCAAAGGCAGATTTATCACGGGCGGACTTCTGGTTCAACTTTCTTCTATCTTCGACGGTGTTGATGGAGAACTGGCCCGGTTGAAATACTCATCTTCCTATCTTGGGGCCTGGTTGGACAAGGTCTTTGACCGAGTAGGAACCAGCTTTATTACCCTGGGCGCTGCGTGGGGTTATTATCAGATCACTCAGGATATTCAAATTTGGATCTTATGCTTTTTGGTTTTTTTAACCAACATCCTCTACTGGACAAGTAACGAAACCCTGACTATTATGGGTATCATAAGTAGAGACCATCCTGTGTGGGAGAATCTCTTCAATCGCTGGTTTTTAAAGCACGAGCTTTCTCTGGTCTTTTGTCACGACGTGTTTATGCTTGTCCTGGCCATCGGGATTATTTCAGGCTTACTCAAGCCCGTCTTCTGGCTGATCATAATCTGGCGAACCCTGTATTGGGTGACTAAATCTTTTGTCTATCAAGACCGGATGCTAAGGAAATAAGGAGCAGGCTAACAAAAATGCAAGAAAACCCAAAGATTTTAGTAGTTGATGATGATGAAGATATCCGTGAAATCCTTGGTGTTATCCTGGGAAAGAACGGCTATCAAATTACGATGGTTGAGTCGGGAGCTATGGCCATCGAAGCGGTCAAGAATGAACCGTTTAATCTGGCCATTATTGACCTCAAGCTGCCGGACCTTACCGGTCTTGAGGTGTCAAAGAAGATCAATGAGATCAATGAAGATATAATAACAATAATAATAACCGGTCATGCCTCTCTTGAAACTGCAGTTGAGGCAATGAATGCCGGCGCTTATAGCTACATTGTCAAGCCGTTTAATATAGATGCGGTACTTACAACTGCTAAACAGGCCATTGAAAAACAGAGGCTGTCTGTGGAAAATAAACACCTGGTCCAGGAACTAAAGGAGAGAAATGAGGAGTTGGCCGGACTTTATCAAGAATTGAAAGGCCGATAATGGATTATAAAAGGATACTCATAAATGGACTTAACGGCATGGGGGATTTTGTTTACTACTCCCCTATTTTAAAGGCAGTTAGAGAACACTATCCCCAGGCCCATATTACCCTGTTAAATTGGTTGGTCACTAAAGACTTAGCCGTTAATTGCCCCTACATTAACGAACTGTTTGTCCCGGAGGATATGAGGGAGCAATGTCTTCAGGTGGCGACCGAGGTAGGCACAGGCTTTGCTAAGCTTATCAATCTAAAAGAGCGCTTTGATTTGCTTCTTAATTTCGGTTGTCCCCCTCTGAGTATCTTGATTACTATCGCCTGCCGGGCTCAACGAAGAATTTCTTTCAAACGAGGAGATTCGGGCGACCGTTTTTATACTGATCTAATAGAAAGGAATCCCCACGAGCATATCCTTTACCAGTACCTGAAATTCCTTGATCTTCTGGGAATAAGAGCGTCGGCTGCTATTGACCCGCCAGGCCAGCTTGGCCCGCCAGGCCAGCTTGGCCCGCCAGGCCAGCTTGGCCCGCCAGGCCAGCTTGGCCCGCCAATCTGGCCGCCTAAAAAAGAAATAAGCGGCGTTACTTCCTTTATGAAAACGACCTTTTGGCCTGATGAAACCCTGATTGGCATCCATCCCGGCTGCGGGGTGGTTAATCGCAGATGGGCCCCTGAGAAATTCGCTGAACTGGCTGACCGGTTGGTAGAAACATATCGGGCCAGAATTATACTCTTTGGTTCCAGATATATTCGGAGCACTGAGGAAGACGATGCCCGGGCAGATGAGGTATTAGCCGCCGGGAAGATAAGCCGGTTGATGAAGACAAAGCCGGTCAATTTAGCGGGGAAAGGCTCTATTAACCAGTTTGCGGTAATAGCATCTTATCTCAGACTTTATATCGGTCACGATACCGGACCGAGCCATATTGCGGCTGCATTGAATATACCGGTTCTGACCATCTTTGGCCCGGCTGATCCCGTTCTCTGGCAGCCTTTTGGCAAGTATAGCTACATTGTCCGCAAAGAAATGGATTGTGCCCCCTGCGGGGCATCCGGATGCGAAAATAATAGATGCCTTAAAGAATTGGAAGTTGACCGGGTCTTTGCCGCCTGCCGGGAAGTGATTAGAATTACAGAAGGAAGGGAAAAATGGTGACTGTAACAAAAGTATTGACAAGGCCATTATCTTGTGTTAGTCTATGCGCAGATTTGGAAAGTGAAGGGGATGAAGTAATAGCAATGACCTTTTGGGGTAGGTATCCTCTTCAAATTTAATGGGTATCTGTTGTAAGTTGTAAGTTGTAAGTTGTAGGTTCGCTGGTGTGCCGGTTAACTTACAACCTACAACCTACAACCTACAACCAGATACACCAATAGATTTGAAGAGGATACTGGGGTAGCATTTTTACGAGGGAAATGGGGGATCATCCCCAACAACCACAGGAGTGTGAAAGATGAGCGAATTTACTGTTCAAGAAATTGTTGAGGACATCTATGGCGCCGAACAGCAAATTAAGCAGTTTGAACGGAAATACGGTATCTCTTCTGGAATCTTTTATGAATTGTTTTCCCAGGGGAAACTTGATGACGGCGAATATGAAGAGACTGAGGAACTTTGCATGTGGGCCGGCGCTTATGAGATCAAGCTGGATCGGGAGAAGAAATTTGTAGAGATGAGCCGACGGCGAGTGGCTTCCTTGCAAACGCTGGCAGGGAAAAAAGCCAGGCAGCTTTGCCTTGCACCAATAGGAGAACCCGTTGCAGCGTAGTGTAGTCTTTGCCTCTGCTGAATTGTCCCAAACGATGAGCAAGGAATATTAGTATCCTCTTCAAATTTAATGGTAAGTAAAAAAGTAGAAATTAACAATCCAAGACTTCTCTATATTGACTATAACATCTATCAACGTAATTTGAGGGGGTGTCCCGAGTTACCATAAGATTTGAAGAGGATACGAATATTACACGTTGGCGGAAGTTGTTTCCTGGTTTCTCTGGTTCCCACGCTCTGCGTGGGAACCCCAGCCGGGACGCTCTGTGTCGTGGATATGTGACGCAGAGCGTCACAGTCTGCATCCCACGCAGAGCAAGAATTGGAAGTCGACCGGGTTTTTGCCGCCTGTTGGGAAGTGATTAGGAGTACGGATTCAAGTTAGGTTAGGAGATCAGGACGATGCCCAGCAGTGATCACCAGTGGCCTATTTTTGTTCAAGACAGACAGGGACGCACTATTTACTTGACCATGGAGCGATGGGAACATGTCCTTGATCATCCTGGAATGTATGAAGGCTTAATAGACGCCGTGTTGTTAACCATTCGGACCGGCAGACGCAAACAAGATAATCTCGATCCGGATAAGTCCAAATATAGCAAGCCATTCGATGATTTGCCGTTAGAGTACACACATATTGTTGTGGTCGTCAAATTTTCTGAGGAGTCACCTCAAGAAAACAATTTTGTGCTGACAGCCTATCTGGTTCGTAAATGGACTTAGCGTTAAGGAGGGAAACTGCATGAGAAACATCTATTACGATGTAGAAGGGGACAATCTGTCTGTAACTTTTGTTGAAGTAGAACGCCAGCCACACACGGGAATTGAACTGAATGACAACATTGTGCTATACTTTAATCCGGAGACAGAGCAACCGATCAAGCTGTTGCTCTTAAGCTACCGTCGTCTGGTAGAAGCCAGCCGCAAGGCACCATTGCCCCTGGATGGTCTGAATAACGTCCCTGAAACTGTTCGCAACACCGTGCTGCGGATGGTTCAGCGGAAACCGGTGGCCGGTTTCTTGCAAGTGATGACAGAAGGAGCGGCGATGATGCCGACCAGTCGTTTGCCACAGATGTTGACTTCTACAGCTTTAAAGGCTGTGGCATAAAGCGGACTTTTCAGCGTTTTGAAACAATGCCGCAATCCGCAATCCGCAATGAGAAAAGGAGGATATTATGGCTTCAAATATCAATGACATAACCATAAATTACGAACAAGATGGTGTTCTTATGGTTAAAGAACTGGACAAGGTGATTCTTTCCAAAGGCGCATGGACTACAATCATTTTCAAGTACCAGCAGTGGGAACCTAAAAAAGAAGGATATGGACCGAATCGCTTTACTATCCGGCGGTATCGCAAAATGAATAACGAGTATAGCCAGCAGTCAAAATTTAATATTTCGAGTAATGACCAGGCAATAAAGATTATTGATGCCTTGAAAGAATGGACTCAGGAGTCGGAGGAAGAAGAGGATGCTGTGGTGTAAAGGTGATTCGCTGGCAAGAAACCAGGTTTCTTAGAACAAAAGTATGTATCCTCTTCAAATCTATGGGTGTATCTGGTTGTAGGTTGTAGGTTGTAGGTTGTA
>JASEGY010000186.1:0-4537 GCA_030019105.1 bacterium
AAAACTTTAGGCACTTAAGGCACTTAAGGTTGGTTGCGGCTTCGCCGCGCTAAGACTTACATTTATATCCCCGGCCCGAAGACGATATTTGATGGCATTCAAAAATTAATGCCCGGTCATACCCTGATCCTGCAAGGCCGTTCTGTGCAGATAACGCCTTATTGGAACTGGTCATTTACTCCTGAAAGGGACAGGGTTGATGAGGAAGAATTCTTTGAATTACTCAGTAAATCGCTTAAAAGGAGGCTCAAGGGTGACAAACCGGTCGGGATGTTTTTGGGTGGCGGGTTAGACTCCAGCACATTGGTCGGATTAAGACACTATTTATCAAAGGAGCCTTTCCCCACCTTTTCTATTGGCTTTAAAGATTTCACAAAGGATGAGACTTACTATTCAAATGCCATGGCAGAATATTGCCATTCAAGGCATAAGCTGCGAACCCTGGATGAAGACAGCCGTGAAATTCTACCCCACCTGGTCTGGTCTTATGAAGAGCCTTACGCGGACAGCTCCTTTATCCCCACCTACATGGCGGCTGATTTTGCTAAAAGTGATTTGGGGGCAGTCATCGGTGGAGACGGGCCGGATCATATATTTGGCCGCATGAGCCGGCTTGCCTGGCAGATAGAGACATTTGAGGCCATACCCGGGGCCAGGCTTTTCAAGAGAATCATCAGCCGGCCGGCCATTTCCTCATCAAGTAACCCAATCTTATCAAAACTGGCCAGGACAGCGGCGGCTTCTTTTGTCCCGATGCACGAGGGTTACAGAAATAACTGGAGCTGGCCATGGCTAAATCCTTCTGTAAAAGCCTGTCTGTACACAGACAGATTTAAATCTCAGATTGTTGGAAAATCGGAAGAGAGGTATATGCCTGATGGTATCCCTGACCGTTTTAGAGAATTAGCTTATGTCGATGCTACCATGAACGGCTCCTTTGACGTTATCACAAAAATAGGCCGGGCAGCCTCGGCCAATGAGCTTATTATCAGAGAGCCTTTCCTGGACATTGAGCTGGTTAAATACATCAATCGGCTGCCCAAAGAGGCCAGGATAAAAGCCACCCTTAAAGACAGACTTCAACGCCAGGTTGTCTCAAAGTTTTTGATACGAAAGGCAGTATCGAACAGGGTCTTGCCGAAGGTACTGTTAGAGAAACCCAAGGGAGGTTTTTTCGCCCCGATTAATCAATGGCTTTCAGGGCCGGCTTTTTTCCCCAGGGTTAAACAGTTTATTTTAGATTCCCATTCCGATGGGAATAACTATTTCAATCGTAATTTTATAGAAGGCATCCTTTCTCAACATGAGGCGGGCCAAAAAGATAACACCCACATGGTCCTGTTACTCCTTGTCTTTGGGCTTTGGCAAAGGATCTATTTAAACCGGGAGGATATATGGCAGCCACCGGGGAATCTGGGGATGTTTCTTTAGGAGGGAAAAATGTTACCAACGTATACTCCTTTTAATAGCACACGGATGACACGGATTTAACGGATTTATACTGATTCTCGACAGTCAAAAGTTCTCATGTGCGCCTGGCTTCAACTTGCTGAGATTAAAGCACTTACCTCTATTTTGCCTTCGGCGGGGGTTGATTTTTTAAGACCAGTAATATCAATAGGTTACGGAGAACTTTTAACTGTCGAGTACTGATTTTATTCGTGGTAATCCGTAGTATCCGTGTTATCCGTCTGCTATTAGATTTTCGGCATCGTTTCAAATCGCCCAAATAGCAGCTTTACACTTTTGAAGCGGAGTGCATGGCCAAGTTTAAATTAGGTTGCGCAACTTCTTTGGAGTCAATCCTTTAGGATTTCATTTATGAAAGGCTAAAGCCTAAATTCCCCAAAAGTGTAAACCGATCTCCAACGATTTCCAGGCTAAATGAAACGATGCCAGATTTTCATAATCAAAGTAGTAGCGGATGATCACCGGGCTGATTGCACAGGTCGAAACTTATTCTCGTTTGGTTGCGGCGGGAGGCCGCACTATGTCAAAGCATAAAATACTTCATGTAATCCATTGGTTAGAGCAAGGGGGGGCGGAAAAGGTATTATATTTATTACTGAAATCTTTAGATGCCGATAAATACGAATCAATAGTCTGCGCTTTTCGAGACGGACCAATGCGTGAATATATTGAGCCTTTAGGACTTGACTTTAATATCATAGAGAAAAAGCGTAAATTAGATGTTGTATTTTTAATGAAACTTGTCTGCTTTATGAAAAAAAAGAAGGTTGATCTGGTCCATTGTACTGGTATTCCGGCCGCGGTCTATGGTGGGGCGGCGGCAAAGTTGGCCGGTCTTCCTTTGGTGATAAGTGTCCACGGAAGAGGCGGATTCGAGACGAGATCCGGTCTTAAATCTCTATATCTAACTCAAAAATACCTTGGAAAAGTTACCACTATTTCAGAGAGTACCAGAGACGATTTGGCCAGAGCGGGAAATTTAGAAAAGGATAAGATTGTTGTTATTCATAACGGTATAGAGACAGAGAAGGTAGAGTTGTTGGACAGGGCTAAGATTAAAAGAGATGAATTTAAGCTGGACAGCTCTTTTTTGGTCATCGGAGCAGTAGGGACATTAAGACCGGTTAAAGGGTATGAGTATTTAATCCGTGCGATACCGCTCATATTAAAATCAGTCCCTCAAGCTAAGCTGGTTTTTATCGGAGACGGTGAGTCAGAAAATGAATTGAAAGACCTGACAAGGAATTCAGGGCTTCAAGATTCTATTCTTTTCCTGGGCAGGTGTAAGAATGCCCAGAGATTAATGAATGGCTTTGACGTCTTAGCGGTGCCATCATTGTCGGAAGGGATATCCATGGTTATTCTGGAAGCGATGGCCATTTCTCTTCCAATAGTAGCAACGAAGGTGGGGGGGAATCCCGAGGTCGTAGAGGATGGTGTGACAGGTATTTTAGTGGAAGAAAAGAACGAGGCAGGTTTAGCTCAAGGGTTGATCCATATTTTAAGGGATGAGAAGAAGAGAAAAACGATGGGCATAGCCGGTTTGAAACGGGTTAAAGAAAAATTCTCCCTGGAAAATATGGCCAGGAAGTATGAAGAAGTCTATGAAGGTTTATTGTTATCTTGAAAAGTAGGAAGTGGAAAATGGGAAATAGGAAGTAAATCAAGATACTTCGGGATGGTTCACCTTACTGTGAAAGCTTGCGGCTAAAAATTATCATTAACTTTCCGGAGTTAATCCTTTAGGATTTCATTAGTTATGAAAGGCTAAAGCCTAAACTCCAGAAAGAACGCAAGGTTTCACAAGAAAATGGACGATTTTTGAACCGTCCCGATACTTCCCATTTCCTGATTTCCCATTTCCCATTTCCCATTTTAAAATCATGAGAATTGCACTTATCCATAGACTCTTCCGGAAGGAAGGAGCTATCCCACTCACCGTAAAAATGGCGGCAAAGCATCTTTCAGAAAAAGGGATAGAGAATATTGTCTTTTCTGCTGATGTAGAAAATGGGGCCCAGGAAGGATTGACTACCTTTGTTCGGGTATTTACCAAACGGATAAAATTATTTGATCTGGGGGGGTGGTTATTTGCCGGTGCGCTTTTCTTTAAATTAATATCGGCACACAGGGAAAAACCGATAGACGTCCTTCAGGTGCATGATTCAACTGCCTTTTACGGCGCCTGGCTCTTTAGCCGGATATACCGGGTGCCGGTGATTATCTTTATGCATACCTGTATATTTGAACCAGGCAAGAAGGGGATGTATCCCTGGACACTCGATTTTATGTATCGGCTCAATACCGGATTTTATGTGCGGCATGCGGATCGGATAGCCTGTATTACGAAAGATTTAACCGAGTGGGCTAAAAAACTTGGGGCAAATCCGGAGGCAATAAAACTTATCCACGAACCGGTTGATTTTCAGCTCTTTAAGCCTCAAGAGGGGAAATTGGAAGGAGGAAAGAGACTTCTATTTGTAGGCCGGGTCTCTTCACCGGAAAAGGGGAGCAAGTATCTCTTTGAGGCCATGGCAAAGATAGTGAAGGTCTTTCCTGAGGTAAAGTTGACCATAATCGGAGAAGGATGTGAATCGCCGGATTTAAGCCGGCTAATAGAAAAACTGGGGCTTAAAGAGACCATCGAGTTTAACGGCTTACTGCCAAATAATGAATTGGCTCCATATTATGCCGGGGCGGATGTAATGGTTATTCCCTCCTTAGCTGAAGGATTACCTAAAGTCCTGATTGAGGCGCTGTCCTGCGGAACCCCGGTGATAGGAACCAGGGTCGGGGGTATCCCGGAGGTAATAAGGGACGGCTGCAATGGATTATTAGTTGACCCGGGCAGTTCTGAGCAGATTGCAGAGGCAGTGACAAGGCTTTTTTCTAACGAAGATCTGCTGAAATGTCTTTCTGAAAATGCCCGCTCTTCAGTAGAAACGCGTTCATGGGAGTCTAATATTGACAAATATATTGAAATGTATAAGGAGTTGTAACTGCTCAGGTTCATATAGTGTTTAAGAAAAAGATTTTGGGGTTGGCTATCCTTTGGAGTTCAGGCTTT
>JASEGY010000186.1:4542-6987 GCA_030019105.1 bacterium
ATTTAAGAAAAAGATTTTGGGGTTGGCTATCCTTTGGAGTTCAGGCTTTAGCCCTTCATAACTAATGAAATCCTAAAGGATTAACTCCAAAAGCTACATAGCCTATCTTGAATTCGCTTACCCCAAAATATTTATCTTAAGAGCTATAGTTCCAGGGTTCACGGTTCAAGGTTAGAGAAGGCAACTAACCGTGAACTTTGAACCTTTAAACCTTTGAACCCGATAACCTGAGTAGTTGCAAGGAGTTGAAATATCAATGATTTCAATACACCAAATAATATTATTGTTTCTTGTTTCAACCGGAGTAGGCTATTTCATTTATGCTGCTGCTGCCACGGGAGAGTCTTTGCGGTTCATAGTTATCACCTTATTGTTATTATGTACAGGAATAGCCGCTCTTTTTGAACCTTTAATTCCCCTCCTCGGATTCTTCACCTTTGGGATACTTGATCTTGAAAGGGCATGGGAGACAGAGGCCGTTCATGCCGTCAGGGCTATGATGATGCTGATTTTGGCCTCCACTTTAATAAAGGGTATCGCAGGGAAGGGAAGGTTCAAAATTGCCTCTTCTTTCCAGGATTTTATGCTAATAGGGATTACCCTGACTGTAATTAGCGGCCTGGTAATAAAAGAAGGGATGTCATGGGGAGATCTGGCTAAAGAGTACGCCATAATGGACTTTGTCAAGCTTGTCTTTATCTATATATTCATGGTTAACCTGGTTGATTCCCAGAAAAAGCTTGGATGGACGGCGTGGGTGTTTTTTTTATGTTACTTTTATTTAGCGCATAAGGGGCTTAGCAATTACAGGAGTGGGGATCTGAGCAGTGCCAGGCCGTACTACTGGTGGGATAAGAATGGTGCTGCGGCTCTTTATGTCAGCGGAATCCCAATCGCCTATTGTCTCTTTTGGACAGAAGCAGAAAAGGCATATTTCAATTACAAAAGGGCAGTGGGGAGGATATCTATATCTTTAGCCAAATTGGCTACACTCGGGGCAGGGGGGGTATTTTTACTTGTAGCCTTATGGAGATGCGGGTCCCGTGGAGGATATCTCGGTTTTATAGTAACATTTGCGCTGTTATTTTTGATAGAGCTAATACGGGGACATTACAAACGACTGCTCCTGATCCTTCCCTTAGTGGCGGCGTTGCTCGTTTACAAAACTCCGGAGAAGGCCTGGGAAAGCTTCAGCACAATTGAAACCTATGAAGAAGATGAGTCTTCTATGATCCGAATTGATGCCTGGAAGACAGGTTTGATAATGCTTAAAGAGAACCCGTTTCTGGGTGTAGGCATGATGAAATATCTCGAAAAGTTTGAGTATTACTGTCCCAGAGATTTTCCTACTTTTCATCTGGGGCTGCGCAGTCCACACAGCATATATGTCCAGATGTTTTCCGAAACAGGCTTAATAGGCTTTTCTCTTTTTCTTCTTCTCCTTGGCAAGAGTTTCTGGGATGTCTTGATTCTTATGTGGAGATCCAGAGCCGGCCCCCAGGAAGCATGGTTAGGCCATTTGAGTATTGGGTTCGGACTCAGTCTGGTCGGTATTTGTGCTACCGGCGCTTTTGTTGGTAGTCCCTACAACCTTGGGATATATGCTATAGTTGCTTTGATCGTGGCGACCAAAAAGATAAGCGATGGCCAAGTAGATAGGCTGAAGGCTGAAGGCTGATTCAGGTAAATAGGCTGTGAAGGCTGTCATTCCCGCGAAACTTTTCTGTCATTCCCGCGAAAGCGGGAATGACAGCTTTCGTGCCTGGTGAATTCTGTTTGCACAGGTCAAATCTTTTCAGCAATACTCATAAAAAAATTGGGAAGTCCAAACCGTTTGACCGGTTGATTAAACTCTCTGACTTCATAGTCCATAGTAAGAATTCTAAAGCCATATCGCCATATCTTTGATACAATCGTCTTAGATCACCAAAGGTCAAAGTGGTTGTATATTGTCCCTTGATTTTTAGAAGTTTTCTATATAGAACGGTACGAATGATAGTGTATAGCCCATAATAAGCCCGATGGAAGTTCCTGGATTTGATTCCATCTACTATACAACCTAAGTAATATCCTAATCCATCTATAGAAATGAATATTTTCCCATTTTTTTTCAAAACTCTTGAGAACTCTGCCATTGCCTTTTCTTTATCAGTGTACATAAGAACCACCCGGCAGAAAATGAGATCAAAACTTTCATCTTTGAAGGGTAAATATTCTGCAAAAGCCTGTATGGGATGAACGCCTTCAACATTGTGCTCTTTAAGATTTTTCCTGCTAATTGATAAAAGTGAGCTGTCAGGTTCTATACCATAAACTTTTTGGGATTCTTTACTGAAAGCAATTAGAGATTGCCCATTTCCACATCCAACATCTAATACATGACCATACTCTAACTCGAGAGTTAAAAGTTCTCGTGTGTCTTCGAGGCTAACCCATTTAAAATAG
>JASEGY010000187.1 GCA_030019105.1 bacterium
AGCAAGCTCGACCACTACAAAATTGATCCCATTGCCCAAACGATGGACAAGGCCCATTTTTCGGTTAAATAATCAGCATGGCATCCCCATAGCTGAAAAAACGGTATCCCTTCCGGATGGCTTCCTGATAGGCTGAGAAGATACGTTCCCGGCCGGCCAGGGCGCTGACTAACATCAGCAGGGTTGATTTAGGGAGATGGAAATTGGTGATGAGTCCGTCAATGGCCCGAAATTGATACGGGGGGTAAATAAAAAGATCACTTAAGCCCGAAGAAGGAGTTATCCGGGCACCATTAGTTGAAGGACTGGATTCCAGCGCCTTGACAGTTGTTGTCCCTACGGCAATGACCCGGCCTTTAGTGGCGTTGATTACCTGAGCTGCTTTCTCTCTTACTTCATAGTATTCAGCGGCCATAAGGTGAGACCGAATATCCTCACTCCTGACAGGTTGAAATGTCCCCAGACCTACATGCAGAATAAGGCGGGCAACTTTGCCCCCTTTTTGAGTAATGGCTTCGAGTAATTCCGGCGTAAAATGCAGGCCGGCGGTCGGAGCAGCTACGGCCCCGGGCGATCTGGCATAAATAGTTTGATAGGTCTCTCTATCTTCAGAAAGGAGGCCACTATCCCGATTAATATACGGCGGCAGGGGAACCTCACCTATCCGCTCCAGCTTTAACCAAAAGTCTTCACCATTAAAGTTAAACCTTACCTCTCTTCTGCTCTCATGCCCTCTTCCCACTACTTTGGCTTCAAGTTCATTGAAGAGAAGTGAGTCGCCCACCTTTATCCTCCGGGCCGGCCGGGATAAAGCTTCCCACAGATCAGGACCAAGCTGACGATTAAGAAGGAGTTCCACTTCCAGGCCGCTTTCTTTTTTAATCCCCCTCAATCTGGCCGGAATAACTTTGGTCTCATTTAGAACAAGGCAGTCTTCCGGATTTAGATAATCAACCACATCTCGAAAAGACCGGTGATTGATCTTTCCGGAAGCACGATCCAGGACAAGGAGCCGAGATTGATCCCGGGGCGAAAGCGGCCTTTGGGCAATAAGTTCTGGAGGAAGATGGTAATCAAAATCGGATAATTTCATCGTATTGCGGATTGCGGCCTTGTTCATCGTTTCGGCCATTGTGCCTCTCCAGAAACCAGGTTTCTTCAAGAAACCTGGTTTCTATCTCCCCGGTTTTGGGGTAGGCTCTTAATAGACCACCAGACCACCAGACTACCAGACTACCATTCACTATCTACCAACATAAATAGGATTAGTAAAGACCCATGGTCTGCCCTGATAATATGCCTCTACCCGATAGGCCTCTTTTTCGAAAACCTCGGCCTGGAGGCTTCTTCCTTCGACTTCTTTAACTATCGCGCCTTCTTTTATCAGTTTCAATTTGGCTTCGTGAGGAGAAGAGACCGAGACCTGAGCCGGAGGCTGATCTAAAGAATCTCCCATAATTGCCCTTTTTCCCGCAGATTCAGCCTCAAAGAGAAAGCCGGAGGCATCAGCCAGAGAGTCATTAGCAATATAAGCGTGCCCATTTGCCAGGGCTTCATAAACTGCCTGCCTGGCTAAAGACACGTCTGATTCAAAAGGATCAGGGAGCAATATATGTGTTCTAATTGTCTTTAATAATTGACGATAAGGAAAGACTTCCCTGAAAAGAAATGGTTTTGCATGGGCATCAAGACTTCCAATGACCGGCACTTTCTTTTGCCGGAGCAGCTCATCCCATTTCTCCAGGGTCTTAATATTTGGCCCAGTGATGGCTTGATCCGGATGGCGAAGATAAGAAAAAAGATTAAGCGGAGTTGCCTTTTCTACCCAATCAGCCATATAAGACCAGAGTTCTAAGCCGGTATAACCATTAACATCCCAGTTTCGCCAGGAATGGTTCCCCAAGAAGAGAAGAGGGTGGGGGCGGTTGTGGGGGTGAGCAATAAAGCTCAATCCGCCTTCTTTTTTAATCTCATTTATCAGTCCCTGAGGGTCTCCGCGTCTGGGGAATATAGTTCTGTTACATCCCATTACTATCAAATGGTTGCCTGGAGGGGAAACTTCCTGTCCGATCAAGACAAGGGTTTTTCCTGACCAGCCCTCATAAAACCGGGCATGACACCGATTATGGTCGGTGATAATCAGGTAATCTAATTCAGCCTGGTTAGCTATCTGAGCAATTCCATGTATACTCCCGCTTCCATCTGAATGTTTGGTATGGATATGAATAGCGCCTTTGTAATCGAGCATATAGTGTTTAAGAAAAAGATTTTGGGGTTGGCTATCCTTTGGAGTTCAGGCTTTAGCCTTTCATAACTAATGAAATCCTAAAGGATTAACTCCAAAAGCTACATAACCTATCTTGAATTCGCTTACCCCAAAATATTTATCTTAAGAGCATAGTATCAACAGGAGTCAGGAGTCAGGGATCAGGGGTCAGGGATCAGGAGTCAGCCAATTAACTAATATCCACTATCGCCCTGACTCCTGACTTCTGACTTCTGACTTCTGACTTCTGACTCCTGACCCCTGACTTGAGGTAGCTCCGCAAGATCAGCCAGCCCAAAATGTTTCAGGAACTCCGGAGTGGTTTTATACACGGGTGGCCGGCCAGGGACTTCAGCCCGGCCGGCGATTTGAATCAAATTGGCTTTGAGTAAATTTCTAATCAGGGGACCTGCCCCGCCTATTCCTCTGATTGCTTCTATTTCGGGCCGGGTGACAGGTTGACGATAAGCAATGATAGATAAAACTTCCAGCGTGGATCGGGAGAACTTTATTCGCTGAGGAAGACCTTTAAGCTTCTGGATCCAGGGGGTAAATTCAGGCCGGGTAGCTATCTGATAGCCGTTGGCAATCTCACGCAACTGAATCCCTCTGCTTCCCTTTTCGTAATCCACCATCAATTCATGGAGCGCTATCTTAATCTCTGCTTCTTTCACTTCCAGAATTTGGGCTATTTGTTTCAGAGTAAGGGGTTCATCGGCTACAAAAAGCAAACACTCAATGGCCCCTTTAATCTGGTTGGAATTGATATTGGCTATAGCTGGAATACTGGTCGTGTCTCCCATTCCCAAATTTGACCTCCGGCAAAACTCCCCTGCGCTGTATAGCCTATTATAGACTAAAGCCGGCTCTTTGTCAATAAAAAGCGGCTCAACGCGGATTTGAGGGACAAAGTTAGCTATACTCAACGAGGGGCGATGGTCATCGTTTCGGCCAGTTTGCTGATATTTGTTTAGCGTAACCTGGAAGCTAAGTAGGGTGGGCTTTGCCCACCAAGGTATGTGCTAATTTCGGGCGAAATACTTGGTGGGCAAAGCCCACCTACAAGGAATCAATGGCCCAAACGATGATCAAGGCCATCACACCAGCTGCGACAATAAGGTTTTCACCGGGACAATGGTGGGCTGGTTTCTTGAAAAGCAATCAACTCCAACATAGTCCGACAAGAGAGAGGCACAAAATGCATGTGGCAACTTGATCTGTTTCTGAAAATGAACTAGGTTTTTGCTTATAGATTTACTTTCTCCTGTTTTTACTTCAACCATAAACCAGGGATATTGATTCCGAGTAACAAAAAAATCTACTTCCCGCTTGTCCTTATCTCGCAGGAAATAAAGTTCATATTCGCCAAATCCGTTATCTGTCCACCAATGGACTGCTTTTAGTAAATGGGATGCCACAAAATTTTCTGATTTTGCGCCCAAATCCGTAAGGAGAGACCAGTCCCAAAGATAGATTTTGGGTTGCTTAAGCAAGGTTCTTGACACATTTCGAGTCCATGGTTGGATGGTAAAGCAATAATATAACGATTCCAGTACTGTTATCCACCGGCGTATAGTATCTACGGAAACATTTACTTTCTTAGCAAGATTTGTGTAACTAATGAGCTGTCCTGTCTGATATTTCAAAAGTTCAGCCAACAGTTCCATCTGATGTATCTCCTGAATCCGTGTTACATCCCGAATATCTTCAGTAAAAAGCTGCTGCTGCCGCAGGTTTTTCCAGCGGTTTGAAAAACGCACATTTGCTTTCAGTAATGGTTCAGGGAAACCACCAAAGTTGAAAAGATTATGAAATGCTTGCGGATCTATTGGCATGGGAGGATGTATTGCCTTATTACTAAGGCAGGGTTCTATGATTTCTCTGACTGAGACAGGATGAAGGTGATAAAGAAAATATCGCCCCATAAGGCTGTCCCCACCTTTTTTAAAAACATCTAATCTGGAGCTTCCGGTAACAATTATTGTTAACCCGGGGCTATAGACATCAAAAAGACCTTTTAGAAAACCCTTCCATTTTGAATACTTGTGAATTTCATCAAAAATTACTACCTGTGGTTTTTCCTGTAATTGACTAAGACCGATTTCTTCCCCAACCCGGGTCGGCCCGTCAATAATTAATGTACGGTGATCCTGATTATCCCAGTTGAAATATTGATACTCCTGGACAAGACTCCTACATAAAGTTGTTTTTCCAACTTGCCTGGGACCTACGACAAAGATCATTTGTCGATATTGGTTCATATGTTCGTTAAGTGTTATATTATATGATCGTTTCATAACTATTATATCTTAGCAGAGAATGGACCGAATGTCAAGACTAATTTACGATATATCGTAAATTAGTCTTGACCATTTTACGATTAACCTTAAATTGGTCGACATTCTTGCCGCAACTGTCTTTTTGTCGGGTGCGATTACCCTCAATAAAAAGCACCTTGACAAAATATTTCTTTTCTGAGATAATGAGATATATCGAAGACTTACAAGGCGGGGTGACATTAGAATCCAAAATCTGCAAATGAGGGATGGTTCACTTTAGTGTGAAGCTTGCGGGTATGTGGATAACTGTTTGTAGTAGCAAAGCTTGCTTTGCTTGAGTAGGATTAGCAGAGCAAGCTCTGCGACTACAAGTTGCCCGGAAGAAATCACAGGAAAAACGATGAAAATGAACCGTCCCGCAAATGAGAAAATGGAGGTAGAGAGATAATGAAAAGCATATCTGAGATAAAAAAGGCGTGTCCTAATGTACAAGCTAATTTAGACTTCTGCAACTGCACTTATTCTTGTGAGAAAAAGGGGCTGTGTTGCCAGTGTGTCAGTTACCATCGGCGAATGAATCAACTTCCGGCCTGCTTTTTTCCTAAAGACGCCGAGGCAACTTACGATCGTTCCTTCAGGAAATTTATTCAGACCTGGGGATAAGTGCCAGTTTCGAGTTTCGCACCTACTTCGTGGGTACCCGGAGTTTCGAGTTGGGAGGAACCCGAAACTCGAGACTCGAAACTTGGGCCTTGTTCATCGTTTGGGCCATTAGATCAAGCCCCGGAGGGGCACCCGATAATAGCCCACCGATTTATCGGTGGGATGGGAGGCCGAGCACCGACCGAGTCCCGTAGGGACGACTGAAAGAAGCTTAGCTTCAGCCGTCCCTTACGGGACTATAACACTGCTTGGGCCTCGCAGTCTGTCGGAGTGAAATAGAGAATCCCAATGTTCACGGCATCTTGTTGTAGTTGCAGAGCTTGCTCTGCCAAAACGTCGAGCAAGCTCGACCACTACAAAATTGCGCACAGATAGATTTTCTCTCCGACAGACTGCTCGGTTCCCAGCAATAAATTGCTGGGCTATTTTCATATGTCCCTACGGGACAAGATTCAAAGCGTAGCCGTATTACTCGCCGATTGATTATTAGTGGCCGAAACGATGAACAAGGCCAAAAGCCAAAACTTTAAACCCGAAACCCGAAACTTACATACCCTGGTCCTCCTCATAATACCCGCCGGCCAGGGCAAATATTTCTTTATCTGTAAATCGCTTAAGCATTTCAGTTTTAGATATCTTCCCCTCGTGAAGAAGACTGCGAAGCGATTGCGCCAGACTCTGCATTCCATCCCGGCCGCTTGTTTGGATAATGCTTGAAATCTGATGGGACTTCATCTCCCTGACACAGTTTCTTACCGCCGGTGTAGCTACTAATATCTCTACGGCTGGAACTCTGCCGCTGCCGTCTTTCAAGGGTAGTAGAGATTGCGCAATAACGGCTTGCAGTGTTTCTGAAAGCTGAGTTCGGATCTGATTTTGTTGATGAGCCGGGAAGGCATCAATAAGCCGGTCAATAGTTTTGGCCGCAGATTTGGTATGGAGGGTAGCCAGAACAAGGTGGCCTGTTTCTGCTGCCGTTAAGGCCGTGGAAATGGTTTCCAGGTCCCGCATTTCACCCACAAGGATAATATCCGGATCCTGCCTTAAAGCCCCCCTCAGGGCAAAGGTAAAGGAATCCGCATGAGAGCCGATCTCTCTCTGATTAATTATACACCTCTTGTGGTGATGAACAAACTCGATAGGATCCTCGATGGTAATGATATGCTCTTGCCTGTGTTCGTTTATCCAGTCAAGCATAGCGGCCAGGGTAGTTGATTTTCCGCAGCCGGTTGGCCCGGTGACCAGGATAAGTCCATCCATAAGCTGCATTAATCTCTCTAAACTCTTTGGTAACCCCAAATCTTCGAAGCTCTTCAGTCTTTCCGGGACCAACCTGAAGGCAGCGCTTAGACCCTTCCTGGTAGCATAAACGCTAACTCGATATCTTCCGGTTTCTAATTCCAGGGCGCTATCCAACTGAAGTTCTTCTTTAAGGATAGATTGCTGTTCTTCGGTAAGGATGCTATTAATCAAACTGCAGACTTTATCCTTAGTCAAAGCCGGCGCATCTGCCAGCCTGACCAAACTCCCATTTACCCGAAGGATAGGGGGAACACCTTCCGTCAGATGTAAATCAGATGCCCCATTTTTGTCGGCTAACTCCAGAAGATATCTAATATCATTCATATTCATTCGCCTCCATTTTAGTTGGGATAATAGGTATAGCTCTTAAGATAAATATTTTGGGGTAAGCGAATTCAAGATAGGCTATG
>JASEGY010000188.1:0-6537 GCA_030019105.1 bacterium
TCTTGAAGAAACCTGGTTTCTACCCGCAAGTGCCCCGAAATATTGAGAAGATACATCAAGGGATAAGGCGCCAGGGATGATCGTGCCCCCATCAGCGCAGGCAAGCAGGGTGGGTGGAGCGTAATGGAACCCTCCACCGCTTGACGGTGGGTTCCACCTTGTTTCACCCACCCTGCGAGACGGTGGGTTGTCACCCACCCTACGTGTCCCCGGGCGGGTCTCTTCCTGAGAAGGCCCGGCCGGCGCCTTGCCCTGCTGTATTGTTCCCTGCTGGACTATTATAGTTTCCGTATCAAAAAGCAGATCATCCAGTTGCATTAACTTTTCATCCATCTCCTCGACCAATTCAAAGAGGGCCTGCTGATAGGCCTCGAAATCTTCTTTCATATCGTTGGCATTGTTTGTATTCTTGGCCGCCTGTGTCCCATCAAGTTCGAAACTCTTTACTTTCTTGGTCACCGGGCCCTCGCCGGTATCAATTATCTCATCCTCATAAGTAACCGTGACCGGATTCATGAAGCCAAGCTCCTTCACGGTAGGAAGCTCTTCTTCCAACAAAAACGAATATCTATCCAATCTATCTTTAACTAACTGTTGCCTGGCTTCAAGTTGATTCAACAAGGTCTTGACGTTGAACTGTTTCTCCGCCAGGGCCGCTCCCTCAATGTCCATTAGATTGCCGGCCTTTATGACATTTATGATTTTGTTGATTACTGCCGTCAATTTTTGTGTCTCGTAAGGATACTCGGCTTGCTTTCTCAGGGCATCAAGCTCATCAGGAAGAAGCTGGACCATCCTCAAACCGGCCTCACGCAACTGGGCCTCAGTCAACCTGGTCAGGGCTTCTTTAGCCTCGTTTATCTTTTCCTGTAAGGCCTTCATATCTTCCTCCATCTGCTTGGCCATATTTTTAGCATCCTGGATCAGGCCGTCATAAGCCGCATTTCGGCCTGTGCCACCGTCAATACCGCCGCTGGTAAAGGCCACCCAGATACTGCCGTCAAAGACCGTTACCTCGAGGATCTCGGCATGGAAGCTGCCGACTAAATACACAATGAAGGCCGGCTTGCCGCCGACGATCAGGGCGCCTTCTAAAGAACCGCCTACACCCACCAGCCCCCACAGGATCTCTCCCTCGGCATAGACCTTGAAGTAGGCCCCCCAGGAGACATCTACCTGATACCAGAACATGGCCTCAAATCCGGCATGGGCAGAGAGGACACCAACATCAAAGCCCATTTCAAAGGAGGTGTCCAGCATAAAGCCGGGCGGGCCGATAAACAGGCTGGAGTGTGATGTTACAAATCCGAAGAGGATATTTAACTCTGACCCACCCATAATGGCCCAGACAGCAGGCCCCTGTTTTTGAGGATAGACATAAAATTCCAGGGTGGAGCTGCCTTCAATGACAGAATATAGGTCAATATGGAATCCAAAATAACCTTCGGCAAAGGCCGGATTCCAACCAATACCCAGATAGGCCGTAGCCTCAACCATGTTCGCCAGGGCATTGGCTTCCACATCCAGGTTTAAATAATTGGCCGTCAGGGTCAAAAGGAATCTGCCCTCGACCAGGCTTTTCTTAGCCACATAAACACCACCGGCCAGCATAACGGCAAATGAACCCGGGTTATCCCCCCCGCCGGGCTTTTTAGCTTCCAATTTGTCATTCATATCCGGTTTCTGAAAGCCGGCCAGGGTCTTGACTGTATCGATATCGTTTTGAATTGGATTGTAGAAAAACCCGCCGCCTAACTCATTTAGTATCACCGGCCCGATTGGTATGTTAAGGCCTTTAGCCAGGGCAAAGATGCCAAAGGTAGGATCTCCGTTCCGCTGCCCCATTTGACCATAGACAATAAGCCCGATATCATTAGGCAGCATTGCCTCACCAGCCACCTTGAGCATCTGGTCATTGCCCATCTTGTAGTATTCAAAATCGATCCCGATCTGGACTACGTTCTGGACGGTGAGGTAGCCTCCCTTGATAATGAGGCCATTTCCCTTACTGCTGGTATAAAGGAGGAATTGCTCAAAACTGCCGGCGCCAACTCCACCGGCAATATTTATGGCTGCCCCCTTGATCTCAAAATAACTATCTACCGGAATACTGCCGTTACCACTCCCGCTGCCGGTGTTTTGCCGGAAATCCAGGGTGCAATTATTGTTGCAGATATTAAGCTCCTTCAAATTTACGGTAACCGCCCCCATAATAGAGATGTCCCCACCAGTAATCTGCATACTGCTAAAGTCAAGCCCACCAGCGCCTATCTTTAAATTTTGAAAACCTACCGCGCCACTAAAGGCCTCGCTCAAATTAACCCCCAGACCGCCATTCAAGGAGAGGGTAAAGGGATCAAAACCAGCAAAACCGGCATTGGAGATATCAAAATAGACCGGCCCTATTTCAGCCTTAGTATTCGTGGTCGGCGCCGGCCAGGTGATTTTTCCAGTTAAGTCAATCGCCATCGGATTAGATGGTGAGCCAAGGGAAATCTTTGCCGGATCATTGCCCTCACCTACAAGGAGAGCCATAGCAAATTGGATCTTAGATGCCGGCTTATTTATCTGGCTATTCACCACGGTAAAGTCGAGGCCAAAATAGGTCAGGTCAAGCTTAACATAGGAGGTGCCTAAATTCCAGAGGGTAGGCGCGCCCGGGTTGATTGCCGACGGGTTAGTAGTTACCTTACCAACGATATTTCCCTGCTCATCCATCTTAAAATTAACAGTTATCTGGGGCAAGTAGGTGGCAATCGGAGACGGAAGAACCACCTTGCCCTTTACCTGCCAGAGATTTTCATTATTTAAGAATTTAAATTCCTCCAGCTCAAGGGGGCCCATTTTCACAACATCAGGGGAATGGGTCTCAAAGTAACGCATCTGCCGCATCTTTTGAACATCAATCGGCTTCAGGCCTTCCGCCGGCTTGAACCCGCATTCCATCCCACCATCCTCTTTAATCTTAAGCGGTGTCCGGGCTATCTTTTTATCCGTTGATTCCCCTCTTAATCTGACATCGGTTATAAAGGCAAAATACTTTTCATCCTTGTCCTTGTCGTCAACGAACTTAAATTCATCCGCAGTAAAGGTCAGGCCGAACATAGAAAATTCCATAGGATACTTAACTGAAAGACCTTGAGGGCTAATAAGGAGGTCTTCAAGGATCAAGGGGATACTGAGTCCCGGCAGGTCAACCAAAAGCTCATCTACCTGGAGTTGGGGAGTGCGGGAGTGCTCATAACTGATCCCCAGGATTTTTAGCCTCTTATAAAGAGAAAAGAGGGATTCCCCTTCTTTGGCCGGGCCGGCCTGGAGGGAACCGGAAGTCACGGTAAAGCTGTCCGGATTGTTGGGGTCTTGAACAAAGGTAAGAGCGCTCAGATTAACAGGAACCTGTTTGTTGTTAAAGGGCTCAGAATGAAGGGCCAGAATGGCCGGGCCGTTTAAAATAATAGAGCCTGTAGTGACAATGGTCTCCGGGGTGGTAATGATACTGGCCACGCCCGGGATAAGGGGAAAGACATCCCCTTTAATAAGCACAGGCGCTGCTGACGGCTCTTCTGCCTCTTCTTTACTGGTACTGCGTACCTCTATTGGCATCTCGACCTCAGCGTGGATGGGAGTTGTCCCATATTTACCGTCAAAGCCTTTAATGCAGGTAAAACTTCCCGCAATTCCCCCTGCTAACACCCTGGCCCGCAGAGACTCATCAATCTCTACCATGTCATCTATGATGATACTCCCGCCAGGGAGGATGGACCTGGAAATAATAGAGGCCGGATTTTGCTCAGTAGTATTATCAGCAAATTTATAGGTTGAGGCCATAGAATCAATGGTTATGCCTATCGGCCCGATAGCGGACAGAGTATAGCTGACCGGCTTACTTACCTCTCCGGCGTAAAAGACCATGGCCGGGGGATCAGCCATGACTTCTAAGCTGACGGCCTCAATCCTTTCAGCCTCACATTCATCTCCGGTACCATCGCTATCCGCATCCGCCTGATCCGGATTGGCTGCTTCCGGGCAATTATCGCAGAGGTCTCCCACGCCGTCGTTGTCGGCGTCCGCCTGATCCGGATTGGCTGTCGTCGGGCAATTATCACAGGAGTCACCAACGTCATCATCGTCTCCATCTGCCTGATCCGCATTAGGTACTGCCGGGCAGTTATCGCAGGCGTTTCCGAGCCCATCCTGATCACTGTCGGTCTGATCCGGGTTAGCCACATTGGGGCAGTTGTCATCCTCATCCGGAATGCCGTCCTCATCTGCATCAGCTTTCTCACAGGCATCGCCGATACCATCGCCATCAGCATCAGCCTGATCAGGATTAGCTACTGCCGGGCAGTTATCGCAAACATCCCCTACGCCATCCTGGTCACCGTCAGTCTGATCCGCATTGGCCTTCTTCGGACAATTATCGCAAGAGTCTCCGACATCATCCCCATCACTATTCGCCTGATTCGGATTGGGTATTCCGGGACAGTTATCCTCCTCATCCGGAATCCTATCTCCATCCGCGTCAGCCTTCTCACAGGCATCGCCGACACTATCTCCATCAGCATCAGCCTGGTCTGGATTAGCCACTTCCGGACAGTTGTCGCAGGCATCTCCCACGCCGTCTTCATCGCTATCCGCCTGATCCGGATTGGCCCTCTTCGGACAGTTGTCGCAAGAGTCTCCGAGATCATCCCCATCACTATTCGCCTGATTCGGATTGGGTATTCCGGGACAGTTGTCCTCCTCATCCGGAATCCTGTCTCCATCCGCGTCAGCCTTCTCACAGGCATCGCCGACACCATCTCCATCAGCATCAGCCTGGTCCGGATTAGCCACTTCCGGACAGTTGTCGCAGGCATCTCCCACGCCGTCTTCATCGCTGTCCGCCTGATCCGGATTAGCCTTCTTCGGACAGTTATCGCAAGAGTCTCCGACATCATCCCCATCACTATCCGCCTGATTTGGATTGGGTATTCCGGGACAGTTATCCTCCTCATCCGGAATCGTATCATCATCTTCATCAGGGACTTCACAGGCATCACCGGTGCCGTCGCCATCAGCATCGGCCTGGTCCGGATTGGCTACATCCGGACAGTTATCGCAGGCATCGCCTACGCTGTCTCCATCACCGTCCGCCTGATCCGGATTGGCCCTCTTCGGACAGTTGTCGCAAGAGTCTCCGACATCATCCCCATCACTATCCGCCTGATTCGGATTGGGTATTCCGGGACAGTTATCCTCCTCATCCGGAATCCCATCTCCATCACTGTCTGCTTCGCTTATAGTCAAACTCACGGCCACTGTCCGGGGTGAATTGGTAGCAGCCGCATTACTGACTGTAATGGTGGCGGTGTATGTCCCGGCCGAAAGGCCGGTGATGTCAACTGAGACCGTGACCGTGGTATTGATGCCGGAAGTAGGTGAGAGCAAAAGCCAGGTGGCATCATCTGAGGCCGTCCAGTTTAGACTCCCTCCACCGGTATTGCTCACCTCAAAGGTCTGATCGGCCGGGTTGGAGCCTCCCTCGGTGGCGGTAAAGATCAGGCTGGTCGGGTCAAGACTAATGGCCGGCGGTGCCTCGCTTACGGTTAAAGTAACGCTTACTGTCTGAGGTGAATTGGAGGCATTTAGATCACTGACCGTAATGGCGGCGGTGTGAGTTCCGGCCGAAAGGCCGGTGATGTCGATTGAAACCGTGACCGTGGTGTTGACGCCTGATGCAGGCGAAACCGAGAGCCAGCCGGCATTGTCTGAGGCCGTCCAGTTCAGACTCCCTCCACCGGTGTTGCTGACTACAAAGGTCTGACCCGCCGGGTTAGAGTCCCCTTCGGCAGCCGCAAAGATCAGGCTGGTCGGGTCAAGACTAATGGTCGGCGGCGCCTCGCTTACGGTTAAAGTAACGCTTACTGTCTGAGGTGAATTGGAGGCATTTAGATCACTGACCGTAATGGCGGCGGTGTGAGTTCCGGCCGAAAGGCCGGTGATGTCAACTGAGACCGTGACCGTGGTGTTGACGCCTGATGCAGGCGAAACCGAGAGCCAGCCGGCATCATCTGAGGCCGTCCAGCTTAGACTTCCTCCGCCGGTGTTGCTGACTACAAAGGTCTGACCCGCCGGGTTAGACCCTCCTTCGGTGGCGGTAAAGATCAGGCTGGTCGGGTCAAGAGAGATGGTCGGCGGCGCCTCGCTTACAACCAATTCCACCCCTACGGTCTGAGGTGAGTTTGGGGCATTGGCGTCACTGACCGTAATCGTAGCGTTGTATGTCACGGCAGAAAGGCCGGTGATATTGACCGAAACAGTCACCGTGGTATTGTCAGCGCCGAAAGCAGATGAAAGGGACAGCCAGGGGGCATTGTCTGAGGCCGTCCAGTTTAGACTTCCTCCGCCGGTATTGCTGACCACAAAGGTCTGGTTGGCCGGGTTGGAGCCTCCTTCTGTGGCCGTAAAGATCAGGCTGGTGGGAGAAAGACTGATGGCCGGCGGCGCCTCGCTTACAACCAATTCCACCCCTACGGTCTGAGGTGAGTTTGGGGC
>JASEGY010000188.1:6628-6917 GCA_030019105.1 bacterium
GATGAAAGGGACAGCCAGGGGGCATTGTCTGAGGCCGTCCAGTTTAGACTTCCTCCGCCGGTGTTGCTGACTACAAAGGTCTGACCCGCCGGGTTACTCCCTCCCTTGGTGGCCGTGAAGGTAAGGCTGGGAGGGTCAAGAGAGATGGCCGGCGGTGCCTCGTTTACAGTCAACCTCACCGCTACGGTCTGAGGTGAGTTGGAGGCATTGGCGTCACTGACCGTGATGGTGGCATTGTAGGTTCCGGCAGAGAGGCCACTGATGTTTACGGAGACAGTCACGGTGGCGT
>JASEGY010000189.1 GCA_030019105.1 bacterium
CCGCAATCGTAACATTCTCGCGGACAACGCAAATGTTGCGGGGTAATATTATAAGGCAAGAAGAAAGGCAAGAGGTTTTAAGGGCGCGACAAAAATCTTGACAAAGGTTAGAGAATATGGTATTCTAAAAGAGGTAATACTTTCGTGGTGTTTGTCATTATTGAATCCTGAATTAGGGGGATAGAGATGGAGATTGCCATCGGGTTGATGGGTTTAAGCTTAACCATGTTGGGTTTGATTTTTGCCTATATCTGGAAAAGTAATGGGCATCTTCAAAGAGAGATGATGAATGCCCTTGAGCGGATTGAAGAAGGCCAGAAGGGGATTGCCCAGATAGCTAAGGAGGTTGCCCAGATAGTTAAGGGGGCTGAAGAAAGCCAGAAGGAGATTGCCCAGATAGTTAAGGGGGCTGAAGAAGGCCAGAAGGGGATTGCCCAGATGCTCTTTAATCAGACAAAGATATTAGAGAAGATTGAAGGAAGGTTGTCCTGAGACAAAAAGAGGCCGCAACCATTGTCTTTCGATGGCGGCCTTTGCATTTTTATCCTGGCAACCTATTGCCATTATTCTTAAAAAAGTAGACCTTTCAAGTAAGACCTTGCTTCTCGAATATCAATATTATCAATTGTCTTTTCTCTCTTTAGCTCTTTCACTACCTGGATTCCTTTCAGGTTGTATTTTCTACAAAAATAGATTAGATTTGTCGATATTTGTGAAGAGCGGTTCTTGGCCTCTATCACCTCTACAATCTTATTATCATTGGCAAGACAAAAATCTATTTCTCGCCCATCTTTTGTCCGCAGATATCTTAATTCAAAGTTCTCACCTTCATAGTCTATTTTGCCAAAGACATGCTTCAATAAGCTCAATGCTACCAAATTTTCAAACCGTATGCCTTCATCTCCAACAACAAGCCCATTGTCAAAAAAATATATCTTAGGCTCTTTTAAGATTGATCGGGCAATATTCTTTGAATATGGTGTTATCCTGAAAACGATATAAAGGGCTTCTAATACCTGGATATATTTTATGACCGTTGTTGGTGAAACATTCACATCCTGGGCGATAGATGCGTAAGAAATCGGTGACCCCACTCTTCTTCTGAGAAGCTCAAAGACCATTTGAATTGTTCTAAAATCATGGATTTTCTCGAAATCAAGTATATCTGTGCGGATAAGACCATCTATGTATTGATTTCTCCATCTTTTTGCATCCGCCTCATTTTCCGAAAGAAATGGTTCCGGGAAACCTCCCCTTTGAATAAAACGGTCAATATCCTTGCTGATTGGCTCGTCGCAAAGCTCAGAAACGGAGAAGGGGAGCAGTCGGTGAGCAAAGAACCTCCCGGCAAGAGAATCTCCGGCTTGCCTGAAGATATCAAGCCGTGCGCTCCCGGTAACAAGTATTTTGAGATTTTCCGGTTTTGTATCGAATACACCCTTAAGATAGTTCTTCCAGCCCGGCATCTTATGCAATTCATCGAGAATCAAGAGTTCGGTGGATTGCGGCCATGATTCCTCTTTTATTATTTGACGATCTTCGAAACTATCATAGTTCAGATAAGCCATGTTGTTAAAGAGCTTGCCGATCTCCATAGCCAGCCAGGTTTTTCCAACCTGTCTTGGTCCCACAATGAATACAATTTTCTTCCTTAGGTCTTTAATGATTAATTCGGTCTGTTTTCTCTTCATGTTGACTATTATACGCTACAATGGAAGTTTGTCAAGTCTTTTTTGCATTGGCGTGGAAGATGGTCGAATTAAGGCGTTAAAGCTGCTCCGAAAAACAGCAAAGGCCGCAATCGTTATCTTTCGATTGCGGCCTCTTCAAAAGTGTCTCTTTATCCCGGCAGGGATGCTATCCCGCTAAGATCGCCTCTGCCTCCTCACGGTAGGCGTCCATTAAATAGGGAATACCTGTCACTTTGGCGCATTCCTCTGTAAGGGACATAAGCTCATTCCGAGTAATGGCCTCAATATTGAAACACCGGGCGCCGGCCATGAGCTGCTGCAGACCGACCTTGATCTTTTGAGAATAGCTGTAGATGCCAAGGGCGCCAAGGGGGAGGTTCTTCATTTCGTCTTTGCCTACTATATCAGCCACTTCTTCATAACAGACAAATATCTCTTCAATTGTGTCTCCATACCTTGAGACAGTATTAGGCAGGTCTTTACCTGCTAACCAATGGCCAATATTTTTACCAACCATTCCCGGAATCATAAGCGCCCGACCCATGCAGATTGCTTTGGTAAATGGGGCGCCCAGGGCCAGGGCCTTAAAGATACCGTCTTCACTGCTAAACCCACCGGCAAAGGCAATGTCAGGGACTCGCTCGCCTTTATCAGTTAACTTCTTACAGAACTCATAAGCCGCGGCATGCAGGTAGAGGGAAGGCATGCCCCACTCTTCCATCATCCGCCAGGGACTCATACCCGTCCCACCTGGAGCGCCATCAATAGTCAGCAAATCGATTTTGGCCTTAGAACTCCACTTGATCGCCATAGCCAGCTCTCGCAGGCCGTAAGCGCCGGTCTTGAGGGTGATCCGCTTGAAACCTATGTTGCGCAAGCGGTCAACCTCAGCATAAAATTTCTCTTCGCCGATAAAACCAAGCCGGCTGTGACGCTCAAACTCCTTAATAGCCGTATCCTTGAAGGCCTGTTGAATAATAGGATTAGATGGATCAGGGGTAACAATGTATCCCCGTCTTTGCAACTCCAGAGCCCGTTCTAAACTCTTCACCTTGATCTCACCGCCGATACACTTGGCGCCCTGCCCCCATTTAAGCTCAATGGTATCCAGGCCGTGTTTGCTGTGCACATACTCGGCCACACCCAGACGGGTATCTTCCACATTCATTTGGACCAGAATCTCACCATAGCCTTGATGATACCGCCGATAGGTTTCGATTCGTCTATCCATGTCCGGGGCATTAACGACCTTGTTATTGGAATCAAGCTCCATGGCCGGGTCAATCCCACAGACATTTTCTCCGCAGACTAAGGTAACGCCGCTGATAGCCGCGCCCACGGCAAAGTGCTCCCAGTTCTTGCGGGCAATTTCGGTTGAACCAAGTGCGCCGGTAAAGATCGGCACCTTCATCTTGACCTTCTTGTCCCAACCATATTCGGTCTCAGTACTAACATTCGGAAAGGTGGCCGTATCCGGATTGCCTTCCACTCCTTCGGGCAATCCTTTAGCCCCCAGGGCATAACCCTGGATATTAAAGTGCGAGTAATCTACCGGATAATTCTTATCGCCACCAGCCGTTATCTCTCCAAAGGGACCTGGATAAATCACTTCACGGCCTCTAAAGGTAGCCTTAAAAACCTCACAATTCCCCCGGCATCCATCAATACATCGTGTACACAATCCTGACCCGGGAACAACACTCCGGGACCTGTTCGCTGTCTGGGTGACATCATTAGCATTTGGTTGTTGTAAATTCATTTTTATCCTCCTTAACTACTGATAATATGGGCTTTTTCTAACGCAATGAAACCCCTCTCCCAACCTGCAATCTACACAAGTATCCGGAGTCTCCTCTGCCATTGACATCTGTGCTTCGCACAAGCCGCAAAGGGCCTCTTCGCCCTTTTTCATAGGCCCGGGACAGGGGGTAATGGTCATGGGACAAAGGTCTATACAGGCATTGCATCTTTTGCAAAACTCCGGCCGCTTATTAAATGGCAGGGCCACATGACGCTCACTACCACGACCTACAAAACCCAGGGATTTGGACTGCCATATTTCACTGCATGCCCGCACACAACGGCCACACAAAATGCAACTCTCATGGCGAAAAGGATATCGCACCTCTTTAACGCCGCATCTTAAGGCCACATCTTGAACAGCCCGTGAATTAGGCGCTTCAGCGACCAACATCTCCGCGATATTCTTCCTGGCGCGAAGTATCTTTTCGCTATGAGCCAAAACCACCATGCCTTCCTCTACCTCAAGGGTACAGGAAGCAGTAACTTTTGACCGGCCATTTTCAACCACTTCCACGATACATACCCGGCACGCCCCAATAGGAGTAATCCCACGCATATGACACAGATGTGGAATACAGATACCATAATCCAGGGCGGCATCTAATACTGAGGTGCCGTGGGGCGCTCGGACATTGGCCCCATCAATAGCAAGTGTTACATATTCGCTCATTTTCCTTTCCTTCCTTACGAAACAATAATTGCCTCAAACTTACATGCCTCTTTGCAAATCCCACATTTCTGGCAGTTATCATCATCAATGCGGTGAACCTCTTTCTTCTCTCCTGAAATAGCATCGTGAGGACATGCCTTTAAACAGGCGCCGCAGCCGTTACAGTTATCTTCATTAATAGAATAATGAATCAAATCCCTACATACACCCGCCGGACACCGGTTCTCTTTTATATGGGCTTCATATTCGGCTTGAAAATATCTGATGGTAGACAGGACCGGATTGGGCGCTGTTTTACCCAGGGCACATAATGAGGCGAGAGATACTGTTTCGGCGGTATCTTTTAGAAGCCCCAGTTTCTCCTCTGTCCCGTTGCCTTCGGTAATATCGGTTATTATTTCTAACATCCGGCTCAAGCCCACCCGGCAGGGAACACACTTGCCGCATGATTCATCCAGGAGAAAATTCAAGAAATACTTAGCCACATCAACCATGCAGGCGCTCTCATCCATGACCACCATTCCACCTGAACCCACCATTGACCCTGCTTCGGTTAACGCCTCAAAATCTACCGGTAAATCAAAACGTTCTTCCGGTAAACAACCGCCGGACGGGCCTCCTGTTTGGACCGCTTTTATCTTCTTTCCATTAAAGGGACCACCGCCTATATCATATATAATCTCCCGCAGGGTGATTCCCATATCAACCTCAATCAGGCCCGTATTTTTTATCTGTCCGGTAAGGGCAAATATCTTTGTTCCCTTACTCTTGTCGGTGCCCTTTGAGGCAAACCAGGCAGCGCCTCTGTTAATGATAGAAGGCACATTGGCCCAGGTCTCCACATTATTCAGATTTGTTGGTAAATCCATAAAGCCTTTTTCTGTCGTATGGATATCCTTGGGCCGTGGCTCTCCAACTTTACCCTCCAGAGAGACCATTAAGGCGGATGACTCTCCACAGACAAATGCGCCGCCGCCTCTGGCGACTTTTATATCAAATGAAAAATCCGTCCCCAGGATATTTTTGCCTAAAAGTCCCAATTCCTCTGCCTGGACAAGGGCTATCTTGGAATGCTTTACGGCCAACGGATATTCATTTCTTACATATATATACCCATGCTCTGCGCCAATGGCGAATGCCCCGATAAGCATCCCCTCAATAACCGCATGCGGATTTCCTTCCAGAACACTTCGGTCCATATAAGCGCCCGGGTCACCTTCATCGGCATTACAGATAACATATTTGGGCGAACCTTCGGCTGCCCGGCAATACTCCCACTTTCTTCCGGTCGGGAATCCACCTCCACCTCGTCCCCTGAGACCCGATTCCTTAATTTCTTCTATAATCCCGTCAGGCTTCATAGATGTTAAGACCTTAACCAGGGCTGAATATCCGCCGTTAGCGATATAATCATTGATATCGCACGGATCGATCACCTTATTTTGTCCCAGGATACTGCGATCCTGGGCCTTATAAAAAGGAATATCTGTTTCGCAGGATACTTTCTTGCCTGAGGCAGGGTCTATATACTCCAGTCTTTCTATAATTTTATCCTGGCCTAAAGTCTCACAGACAATCTCAGGGACGTCTTCTACCTTTATCCAACGGTAAAAAGTATTTCCCGGCTCGATAACCATCAGCGGCCCCTGCTCGCAGAAACCATGGCAGCCGGTAGTTCTGATTTTTATCTTTTGAGCCAGTCCCTGGGCTTCTAACTCATCACGCAGAGAGGCCAGGACAGGAAGACACCCTGAGGCACAACATCCAGTGCCGGCACAAAGGGTAACTATTTTGCTATATGCCTGGTTTTCCCGGCTCTTTTTTTCAGCCAGCTTTTGTAAGTCGGCTATACTTGTTATTGCACTCATTTCTCCTTAACCTTCCTTGCCAGATTTATCACGGGTTTTTTGCACCAAAGCCCGTAATTTCCGGGTAGTCATATGGTCATAATATTCTCCATCTAAGACCACCACCGGGCCCAGGGCGCATGCGCCCAAACAATTAACCGTTTCTACGGTAAATTCGCCATCTTCAGTCGTTTCACCGGGCCTGACATTAAGTTGTCCCAGTATCTCATCTAAAAACTTAGGCGCTCCTCTCACGTGACAGGCTGTGCCCATACAGGCCGTAAGAATATGTTTGCCTCGGGGCTTAAGAGTGAAGGCCTTATAAAAATTAGCTACCCTGAATACCTCAATAATAGGCACCTTCAATCTTTCTGATGTAACTCTTAATACTTCTTCGGGAAGATAGTTGTAGGCCCCTTGAGCATCCTGCAACACTTCAATCAATTCGCAAGAATTGCCTTCTCTAGTTTCTAATATGTTATTAATCTCCTTTAAATCTACTGTTGTCATCTCTTATTTTTCCTTGTTGGTAAATTTTATCGGCGCCTGAACACAAAAAAAGCACCTCTTTCCCCTTAACGGGCTATGCAGACACCTTTGTCTATACTGATCCCATTTTGGTTTTGTGAAAATTTCAAGAGCGGATATTTACTATAACTTCGCGTTGATTCTTGCTGTCTGTCAGGTACAGACAGCTTAATTTTTCACAAATCCTACCTGTGATCAGTATAACTTCTGTGGATTGCCTCTAATACCCCTTTGTATTAGATTGAGACAATGATAACATAAGATTAAGATTGCGTCAACTGATTTTTTCAGTTTTTTGGGGTTGAGGTTCCGAGACCGTTTTGAAATTGGGACTTCTATGATTTATGCTTGATTTTACTGGGCTT
>JASEGY010000018.1 GCA_030019105.1 bacterium
CTTTTTTGAAACATTTGAGGAAAAGATAGATGAAACCAAGGTCAGATATGCCCGAAGCCCTGAAAAAGAGGCCAGGATTCTGAACCTGGTAAGAGGTCATAAAAATTTCATGCAGGGTTTTGCCCTTAGCGATGAAAAGGGAAACAATGTAAGGATATTGGATAGAATTGAGGGGCGAACCCTGCGCAATTATATCTGCGATATAAGAGGAAACCATCTTGAATATTTTCACCAGTATTTACCTCACATACTGAAGAACATCTTAACCTCTTTGCAGGCCATAAAGTTCTTGCATCATCAGAGGGAAAAACATGCAGACATCAGGTCAGACCATATTGTTATCGAAAAGGGAACTAATAACTACAAGTGGATAGATTTCGATCTTGATTATGACTATAAAGAAAAACCCTTTGGCCTGGATGTCTTTGGAATAGGGAGCGTGTTAAATTTTGTGATAGGTAAAGGAGAGCATACGCTGGTTGAGATTAAAAATTCGAACCTGTATGATGAAGAGATATTTCACAGACTGACCCCGGATGATGTCTTTCCTCTCTTTCCTAATCGCGTTGTGAATCTAAAGAAGATTTTTCCATATATCCCTGATATGTTAAATAACATCTTACTGCATTTTTCTATGGGGGCCGAGATATTTTACGAGACAGTAGATGAAATAATCTGGGACCTGGCTTTGGCCATAGGCGAATGGTGAGAGGAAATTGTCGAAAATGGGAAATGGGAAATTAGGAGATGGGAAGTACCTTGATGTACTTCCTATTTCCCATTTCTTACTTCCTATTTTAAAGTAAGAATAGATGAAATCTCCGGAGAAAAAGAACAAGATACTTATTCCGATAGATGATTCCATAGACTGCCATGTGGCCTCAAATTATGTGCGGCATATTTTAGGGAGTCAGGATAGAGGTCTTGAGCTGGTTTTGCTCCACGTGGTTCCAAAGGCTAAATCCAAAGAAGAAGAAAATCTTAGAGAAATTCCCGCTGAAGAGAAGTTAGAGAAAATGAAGGAGTTGCTCAACGAAATCAAAAATGGTTTTATTGAAGCCGGTTTTAACCCGGAGAGTATCCGGATTGAAATAGATAAAGGTAAACACGAGACTGCGGCGGAAAGTATCCTTGACTACCTTGAAAAAGAGCATTTTGGGACGGTGGTTATTGGTCGACGGGGGATTTCCAAAGCTGAAGAGTTTCTCTACGGCAGTGTTTCTCAAAAAGTAGTCAGGGAAGCAAAAGGTTGTACTGTCTGGGTAGTCGAACCGGCAGAGTGATTGCGGAGATTTTGGATTGCGGATTGCCGAATGAAAAATCCGAAATCCACAATCCACAATCCAAAATTGAAAAGGGGAGGTTAAGAAATTGAAGATCGTCATTTTAGGTGCAGGGGCGGTAGGTGGTCTTTTTGGAGGACTATTAGCTAAGGCCGGACAAGATGTGTGGATGTTGGAGAAGGATAAGGATCTGGTTGGAGCCATAAAGGAAAATGGGGTTTCTATCATAAATGGCGGGGAAACCATTTGTGCCAGGGTTAATGTTACTTCAGACCCGCAAGAAATTCAATCCTGTGATCTTGTCCTGTTGTGTGTAAAGAGCTTTGATACAGGGGAGGCAGTTCGGGGAATAACCCACCTGATTAAGGGGGAGGCTACTCTTTTGACCTTGCAGACCGGTTTAGGGAATTTAGAAACAGCCGGTTCCATTGTGCCAATTCAAAATATTCTGGGGGGTATTACCTATAATGGCTCTACGCTTTTAAGCCCCGGAAGAGTAAGGCATACTGCCAGGGGGGCAACCTTTATCGGTGAGGTTGATGGAAAAGAAACATTGAGAGTAAGTGAGATTGCTCAAACTTTTAATGCAGCGGGGATTGAGACTGAAATCTCTGATAATATTATTGGACATATCTGGAGTAAAGCCATTGTCTATTCGGGGATAAATCCATTAACCGCTACCTTCCAGGCAAAAAATGGTCAACTCCTGGATCGGATGGCCTCTGTTTCCCTTTTAACCGTCATAGTGGAGGAGGGTATGGAAGTAGCCAAAGCCTACGGCAAGAAATTCGTCTATGATGATCCCTATGAGCAGCTTTTCGCGATATGCAAAAAGACTTCAGAACATATCTCCCCTATGTTGCAGGATATTATGAATCATAGAAAAACAGAGATTGAGGCCCTTAACGGGGCTATTGTTGCCAGGGGTAAAAAAGTGGGCATCCCCACCCCGGTGAATAGCACCCTGGCAAATATTATAAAGTTTTTAGAAAAGAAGGACAACTAATTGCGGATTGCGGATTATCGTTTTGGCACCGGAGAAACCAGGTTTCTTCAAGAAACCTGGTTTCTAAACGGTCACAATGGTCGAGACGATGATCAAGGCCGAAAATCCGCAATCCAAAATCCGAAATGAAGGAAGGAGGTGATATATCAGAGCAGGCAATAATTAGGAATGATGGCGTGTGAAACCCTGATTCCGAGATAAGAGCAGATTAGTGGTTGCGGGACCTAAGTCCGAATCCGCAATCAGAATTCCAAAATGAGAAAGGGAGGTATTAAATGCCGAGTTTTGTAATCAGCGAAAAATGTGACGGCTGTAAAGGGCAGGACAAGACAGCCTGTCAGTATATCTGCCCTAATGACCTGATGACACTGAATAAAGATGCTATGAAGGCATACAACCAGGAGCCGGATGCATGCTGGGAGTGCTATAGCTGCGTTAAGATATGCCCTCAGCAGTCCATAGAGGTAAGGGCCTATTCAGACTTCGTGCCTTTAGGCGGCAGTGTTATCCCTCTGAGAAGCACGGATTCAATCATGTGGACGATTAAGTTCAGAAACGGGACACTGAAACGGTTCAAATTCCCGATCAGAACCACACCTGAAGGATCCATTGATGGAAGACAGGATGCGAGGGGAAAAGACCTTGAAAGCCAGGCCCTTTTTACTGAGGAAGAGGCGGGCAAGACCATCCCCGCTTTCTAAGGTAGGGATTAGATCCCTATTGGCAGGGCAAAGCCCGACTTGGCGGGGTTTTGTCTCCTGAATCAAAGAAGTTTGATTGCTTCAGCCAAAATCTTTTTTTAACGAGGAGGAAATAATATGGCATTACCAAATCAACCGTTAGGTGAGCTGCCCGCGACCCTGGACCCGGAGGTAGTAGAGCTTGAGACCGATATTTTACTTGTCGGCGGGGGGATGGGTTGCTGTGGAGCAGCTTACGAGATAAAGAAGTGGGCCCCGAACGCCAAAGTGCTCCTGGTGGACAAGGCCGCCATGGAGAGAAGCGGCGCCGTAGCCCAGGGACTTTCCGCAATCAATACCTACCTGGGGGAAAATACTCCGGCTGATTATGTCAGAATGATCAGAAACGACCTGATGGGGATCGTCCGGGAAGACCTGATCTATGATGTGGGCAGACATGTGGACGATTCAGTTCATCTCTTTGAAAAGTGGGGACTTCCTATCTGGAAGACCGAAGACGGTCATGCCGTGGATGGGGCCAAGGGCACCACACCTTTAGCTGAAGGCGGCAAGCCGGTCAGAAGCGGCAAGTGGCAGATAATGATTAATGGCGAGTCCTACAAGACGATCGTGGCCGAAGCCGCCAAGGCCGCTTTGGGTATGGACAACATCCTGGAGCGGGTCTTTATCGTCAAGCTCCTCTTAGATGCCAACAAGCCCAATACCATTGCCGGGGCAGTGGGATTCAGCACCCGGGAAAACAAGGTTTATGTCATTAAGTGTAAGACCATGCTGGTGGCTTGCGGCGGCGCCGTGAATGTCTACCGGCCCCGTTCCACTGGTGAGGGCATGGGCCGGGCCTGGTATCCGGTCTGGAATTCCGGTTCCACCTACACTATGTGTATGCAGGTAGGCGCTGAAATGACTATGATGGAAAACCGCTTCGTCCCGACCAGGTTTAAGGATGGCTACGGACCGGTCGGAGCATGGTACCTGCTTTTCAAAGCCAAGTCCACCAATGCCCTGGGCGAAGATTACATGGTCAAAAATGCAGAGATGCTGAAACAATATCTGCCTTACGGGGCATCAAAGGTGGCCCCTTCCTGTTTGAGGAATCATCTGATGCTTCACGAGATAAAAGAAGGCCGCGGCCCTATTTACATGGATACCCCCGCTGCCTTGGCAGAGCTCTCCAAGAATATGGACAAGAAGCAGATGAAGCATCTGGAGGCCGAGGCCTGGGAAGACTTCCTTGATATGACTATCGGTCAGGCCGGGCTGTGGGCAGGTATGAATATCACCCCCGAGGAAACGAAATCCGAGCTTGTCCCCACTGAACCTTATCTCTTAGGTTCACACTCCGGGTGCTGCGGCATCTGGGTAAGCGGTCCGTCGGATATCGCCCCGAAAGAATGGGATTGGGGATATAACAGAATGACCACCGTCAACGGCCTCTTCACTGCGGCTGATGGGGTCGGCGCCTCAGGTCACAAGTTCTCCTCCGGTTCCCATGCGGAAGGAAGAATCGCCGCCAAGGCTATGGCCAATTACTTCCGGGATAATGCTGATTTTACTCCTACTTTAAAGGATAATGCCCAGAATTTAGCAGATGAAATCTATGCCCCGGTTAAGCGCTACCATGAATTTAAAAACTACAGCACCGCGGCAGACGTCAACCCTAACTATATCAAGCCAAAAGCCCTGCTGCTGAGGCTGGTAAAGATCACAGACGAATATGGCGGCGGCTGCGCGACTCAATATGTCACCAATAAAAAAATGCTGGAAACGGCTATGAAACTTCTCGAGATGGCCAGAGAAGACTCAGAAAAGATGGCCGCCGGCGACCTCCACGAGCTGATGAGGGCCTGGGAGAACTATCACCGTATCTGGACAGTCGAGTCTCACCTCAGACATATCCTCTTTAGAGAAGAGTCCAGATATCCCGGATTCTATTACAGAGCCGATTTTAACCTGGTCGATGAGGAGAACTGGAAGTGCTTTGTCAACTCCAAGTACGATCCGGAGACTAAAGAGTGGTCCGTGTTTAAGAAGGAATACAAGCAGCTCATCTCAGACTGATTTGAGCGTGAGAGCTTGACCGATGAAGAAACCAGGTTTCTTCAAGAAACCCGGTTCCTGGTCGGTTGATTCTTTCCCTCCAGTCGCCTGAAAGGGCGGCTGGAGGTCTTTTCGCTGTTTGGTTGCACAGATATTGCTATGGAGACAGATATGCCCCAACTACCCAGTATCCGTTTCATCCGTAGTCATATCCGTGCAAAGCATTATCGCCTTACCAAACACGCAACTACTGGTGATCAGTGTGACCTGTGCGGAGGTGAATTGAAACCTGGCAAAACCACGCTGGAAATCTGGCGTGGGGGAGAATTGCTTGTTATCAAGGATGTCCAGGCCGATGTGTGTCGGCAATGTAACGAGGCTTATATCTCTGCCGATGTTTCTGAGCGACTCGATCACTTTTTAGAGGAACACAGCCGACATCGGCCGGAGCAATACCTTGCTGTGCCTCAATATTCTGCGGTGCAGGCAATGGGGGGATAGCTCCATCAACCCTAATCGCGCTGATTAAATGCCAAAAATCTACGAATACTTTGGAATCATCGTCCTTTTCTACTCTAATGAACACGAACCAGTTCATGTACATGGAAAGTATCATGAGATGGAAAGTAAGGCTGAGTTAATAATTGCTAAAGGGAAAGTGGTAGAAATTCGCTTTAGTCCAGTTAAGGGGAAAAAGCCATTGCCACAGACCCAATTCAAGAACTTCCAGGCAGTGGTTAAACATTATGCCGAGGATATTGTTCAAAAATGGATAGATTACTTTGTACTTCACAAACCGGTTCAACCCGAGAAAATCATCAGGAAGATTCGATGATGCTTTCAGGTGGTATGGTTATTGGGATAAAATCAGCCGAATACATTACTGATTACAAATTAAGGCTTTGCTTTAATGATGGCAACGAACGGGTTGTTAATTTTGGACCTTTTCTTCATAAATCGCTTAATCCGATGGTCAGAGAGTACCTCAATCTTGACAGGTTCAAAAAGTTCACGTTAGAATACGGCGATCTGGTTTGGAACGATTATGATTTATGTTTTCCAATCGCAGATTTATATGAAGGGCGAATCTAAGTATCTTATGAGCGGAAATGATACACAACTCACCAGCATCTCAAAGGCGCGTACGGTGGAAGAGATTGCTGACTTTTGGGATAGTCACAGTTTGGCTGACTATTGGGATAAAACCCACGAAGTTGAATTCGAAGTCAGGGCTAAACGTAGACGACGTGGTATCTTCTTCAAATTTATTGGTATAAGGGAAAACTCAAATAATCTCTCGCAAAGGCACAAAGGCGCAAAGAATAAAAGAATATAAGCTCTTAGCGACTTTGCGGCTTTGCGAGAGATAAAAAAGGGACTGGGCTATACCATGACTTTTGAAGAGGATACGGATTTATACTGATTTTATCCGTGGGAATCCGTAGTATCCGTGTGCTATTAGATTTTTAGGCATGGTTCAAATTTGCTCTATTTTGGGTAACAGTTTCATCTGACGGGAGTGTAGGGCTTTATGCCCGTAAGTTACACGCCCATAAAGGGCTACACTATACCCTGATCATCCGGGCCGGGGAGAAAAGTGTTACCCTGAATTTGAACCATGCCCGGAATTGGAAGAATCCGCAGTCCGAAATCCGGAATCCGAAATTAAAAGAGGAGGCTGATTAATGAAGATTAGAATACGGGAGATAATACTCGCCCTGTTGTTGACTTTAGGAATTATTCCTGGTTTAGGAACAGGCTATGCCGGGGCAGGAGTCAATATTACCTTTAATGGCCCTGCGGCTGCCTCACCAGGAGATATCTTCTGGGTCACGGTAGATGTGGATCAGGTTAACAGCCCATTAGTCAGCGCTCATCTTAATGCCCTGGAGTTTAACGCTGACCTCCTTGAGGCTAAATCCGTCACAAATGGGGGCCTGACGCCCGCGTCTAAGGGGTTCAGTGTTATATCCAACATTAATAATAACCCAAATGTGTGGGGCAAAGGATACGTGAACTTTCTTGTCATCGAAGGGGGCGCTTCTCCTATTGGAGTGACCGGGTCCGGCTCTATAGCCAAAGTAAAGTTCCAGGTAAGGTCCGGGGTTGGCGGGACTGCAAAAATAGACCTGACCTCAGCGGCTCAGAACTGTCCGCCTGTTTGTTATATTATTCGTCTAAAAGATTCCTCGGGTAAGGAAATACCGGTCGATTCTGTAACTCCCTATTCTATCCAGATTATGGGTCCACCCTTACCGCCAACGACCCTGACTGCCACCACTGTATCGAGCAGTCAGATCCGCCTGAATTGGACAGATAACTCGGATAATGAGACCGGTTTTGTTATTGAAAGAAAACCTCCCGGGCAAGGGTATAATGAAGCGGCTACTGTTTCTGCTAATATAACAACATGGCTTGATACCGGCCTGTCTTCAAATACCCAATATTGCTATAGGGTAAAGGCCCGTAATGCTGCCGGTGATTCGGGCTACTCCAACGAGCCTTGTGCCACGACCCAGGATGTGATTCCCTCTAACCCTACCGGGCTGACCGCGACAGCTAAATCAACCAGCCGAATTGATCTGAGCTGGAATGATCTTACTAATGAGACCGGCTATGCCATTCAGGCCAAAACAGCCACTACTTCCTTTGCAGACATAGATACTGTTTCGGCCAACACTACCTCTTACTCTCATCTTGGCCTTTCTGCCAATACTACTTACTATTACCAGGTACGGGCCTTTAATGCTATTGGTGTTTCCGGGTATTCGTCTACAGCCCAGGCAACAACTTACGATAATCCGCCGGCCGCGCCAACCGGACTTGTTCTGTCCGGTGTTACGGCTAATAAGATAGATCTCAACTGGACGGACAATTCAAATAATGAAGCCGGCTTTGAGATCGAAAGAAAGACAGAGACCCAACCATCTTACAGCTTGATAGATACCGTGGGCGCTGGAGCAACTAACTCCAGCAATACCGGCCTTGCTTCTAATACCCATTATTACTATCGGGTCAGGGCCTGGAGTGAAAATATCTCCGGGGATAAGAATTGGTCAGGTTATTCCAGCGGGGCTGATACAACCACCCTGGATATCCCCCCTAACGCCCCCAGCGGACTTGGGGCCACAGCCAATTCAAGCAGCCAGATCACCCTTAACTGGAGCGATAACTCGACTAATGAAACCGGTTTTAAGATCGAACGCCGGATGGCGGCTACTTTCTTTGCGGAAATAGACACTTCTTCCGCCAATGTGAATCAATTCATTGATACAGCTCTTTTGCCAAATACAACTTACTACTATCAGGTCCGGGCCTATAACGGTATTGGTAATTCAGGCTATTCTAATACGGCCTTTGCGACTACTTTTGATATCCCGCCTGTCGCACCCGGAAGCCTTCAGGCCGGCGCTGTTTCAGACAGTCGAATTGACCTTTCCTGGACGGACAACTCCGGTAATGAGGATGGTTTTATCATTGAGAAGGCTTCCTCCGGCAGCGGCCCTTTTTCTGAGCTGAACAGGGTAGATACCGGCATAACTGTCTATAGCCATACCGGGCTTACCCCAAAGACGACTTACTGCTATCGGGTAAAGGCCTATAATGGTTGGGGTAACTCGGGGCCTTCGAATATAGCCTGTGTCACGACTAATGACACCTTCCCGGCGGCCCCGTCCAATCTTAGCCTTTCTGATACCGGCATTACCCAGTTCAGGCTCAACTGGACGGATAATGCCGCCAATGAGGCCGGCTTCAGGATTGAGAGAAAGACTACCGGGGGATATAGCCAGATAAAGGAGATACCTACCCCTAATATGACCACTTACCTTGATACCGGACTTAGTCCGGAGACAACTTATACCTATCGGGTCAGGGCCTATAACGGGGCGGGCGATTCGGGTTATTCCAACGAGGCATCAGGGACTACCCTTCCATCTCACTTCTCACTTACGGTTAACTCTGCTTATGGGAGTCCCTCTCCTGGTGTGGGCAGTGATTCTTATGCTTCAGGGGCCTCAGTCACGGCTTCGGTTAGCTCTCCGGTTAGTGGGCCGAGCGGCACCCGGTATGTTTGCACTGGCCGTACCGGCGCTGGTTCTGTGCCGGTCAGCGGAAGTGATACCAACGTTACCTTTAATATTACCCAGAATTCGACCATTACCTGGCAATGGCGGGTTGAATACCAGCTTCTCACTGCCGTAAATAATCCTGACTGGGGGGGGATATCACCCGCTTCCGGAACGTGGTATGAAACTAACAGCCCGGCCACTATCACCGCTACCCCCAAATCGGGCTATACTTTCTCAGGCTGGGCCGGAGACCTCTCCGGTTCGACCAATCCTGCTTCTCTGACTATGAACGGTTCGAAGTCAGTTGCAGCTAATTTCACTGAGAGTTCCGGTGTTCAATGCACGTTGACGGTCGCTTCTGCCTATGGTAGTCCTTCTCCTGGTGTGGGAACTCACTCGTATAACTGCGGTAATTCTCTCACTGCCTCGGTCACCTCGCCGGTAAGCGGCGGGGACGGGATTCAATACGTCTGCACCGGCTGGACCGGAACAGGCTTTGTCCCGACCGGCGGCACTGGTACGAAGGTAACTTTTTCCCTTACTCAGAATTCTACCATCACCTGGAACTGGAAGACGCAGTACTATCTGACTACCTCGGTTGAGCCGGCAGGGGGAGGGACTATTAATATTATCCCCGTCTCCTCTTCCGGCTGGTATGATGAAGGGACGTCTATTACCCTGACGGCTGAGCCTGAGGGATGTAATGCTTTCACCGGCTGGACGGGGGCCCTTTCCGGGACAACCAATCCGACCTCCCTGACTATGGATAGCCCCAAGGCAGTCACAGCCAATTTCAGCGGCCGGAGGTGTCACGAGGCTGATATTAATTGTGATGATGAAATAGATGACTTTGAGCTTTTAGACTATATTGACCTGTGGGTAAAGGGTGACGTGGATGACTTTAGCTTGCTTGACGCCGTTGATATCTGGGTAGCCGGATATGGGGCCTGCTCGAACCTGGTTCCGACTTATGCCTCGGCCCTCGCTCCGGTCCGTGCTTTGGCTCCGGCCTATTCTGCGCCCCTCCGCAGAAGTCCTGGAGAGGGCTCATTGGACTCACAGAGTGTAGTTAGCGAGGAGACCAATCCGCAACCCCAGTGGGCTCCATCAAATACCCAGGTGACGATTACCAGAACCCTGGATTGTTCTCAGGAGACTACGATAGATGCAGCGCTGGCGGTGGCTGTTGATGAGTCTAACAAACCGAATGCAATAATTATCAAAGAATATATCCCGGCCGGCTGGGATGAGCCTTCTTCAACTCCGCCCCATGATGCCTTTGATTCCTCGACTGGTGAAATAAGGTGGCTTTTCCGTGGTTCCGGGGGAGTGATTGATCGGACTATTACCTACCAGGTTCAGGTTGGAAGTGGAAGCAAGACCTTCAGTGGGCAAGTGCTTTACAATGATCCGGCAGGGACTTCGATAACCAGAGATATCGGTGGAGATACCTCCTGCGAAGAAGAGGTTACTCTGACCGTTATTTCTACCCACGATAGCCCATTTCCTGATACAGCAGGGTCACCACATTCTTATTCCCCGGGCACACCGGTTACCGCTTCGGTCACCTCTCCGGTCAGCGGCGGAACCGGTGTTCGCCATGTCTGCACCGGCTGGACCGGAACCGGCTTTGTCCCGGCCACCGGTACTGGAACTACCGTAAGTTTCACCATTAATCAGAATTCGAGTATTACCTGGAACTGGAAGACAGAATACTATCTGACAACCGCTGTTAATCCTCCCGGGGGAGGAACGGTTACTCCTTCTTCAGGTTGGTATGAAAGCGGTCAATCGGTTACCCTGACAGCCGTGCCTGCGCCAGGCTATACCTTCTCCGGCTGGAGTGGTGATCTCTCCGGAATAACTAATCCGGCTAATCTAACTATGTCTGCTCCTAAATCAGTTACGGCCAACTTTAACCGGCCGCCGGCGGCTGATGCCGGCCCGGATCAAACGGTTGGTTCCGGGGTCCTGGTCGGTTTAGATGGTTCCTCAAGCAGTGATCCGGATGGTGATCCCATCACTTATCAATGGACTCAAACCAGCGGGCCGGCGGTAACTCTTTCTAATTCCACTGCTCAGAAGCCGACTTTTACGCCGCTAACCTCCGGCAGTTGTCGGTTCCAATTAGTCGTTAATGACGGCCAATTGAACAGCGCCCCCGATGAAGTAATTATAACGGTAACTATCTGTGTCGGCCAGTATACACTTACGGTCTCTTCCGCTCATGACAGCCCGTCTCCTTCAACAGGGACACATTGTTACTCTCCGGGGGCACTAATTACCGCTTCGGTTACCTCTCCGGTCAGCGGCGGAACCGGTGTTCGCCATGTCTGCACCGGCTGGACCGGAACCGGTTCTGTCCCGGCCGGCGGTACCGGAACAAACGCCAATTTTACCATTAACCAAAATTCGACCATCACCTGGCACTGGAAGACTGAATATTACCTGACCACCTCAGTTAATCCGGCTGGGGCCGGGACTATCTCCCCGGCAGCCGGCTGGTATGAAGACGGAATAGTTCTACCTGTCAATGCTATCCCCGTTGCCGGTTATGCCTTTACTGAATGGAGCGGCGATCTTTCCGGCTCAAATAGCGCTGCTTCTTTGACCATGAATGGTCCAAAGACAATTACAGCTAACTTTGTCCCGACGCAGGTTATTACGGTCAGCATTAATGCCCCGGCTGAAGTGGTTTACGATAGCACTTTCACGGCCACGGTAGATATAAATCAGGTAGGTTCCCTTGATAACGGCTATATCAAGCTTAACTTTGACTCTAATCTCTTTGAACTTATCTCCTTAGATAAGGGGAGCTTGATTTCGAAGGCCAGTGTGGTCAGCTACCTGGCAGGTCCCTGGTTTTACTTTTATATGTCCGGTTCTGAAGTGAGTGGGGCCGGAAGCTTGATGGAGGCAGAGTTTAAGGCTATTGGGCCGCCGTCCGCAGTAAGAGAAATTGATATTGCGGACATTTCGCTGGGAGATGCGGCCGGTCAGGCGATCGAAGTGGGCTCTGTGGTTGGAGCCGAGGTGGAGATAAAAAGTCCCGATGATAAACCCGTTCCACCAGGTAACCTTAACCTGGAGGTCATTTCCCTGACCAGGATCGATCTTAACTGGTTGGATAATTCAAATAATGAAGCCGGCTTTCAGATTGAGCGAAAGAAAGGCAGCGGGATATACAACTGGCTGGCAACTGTCTTCAGTGGGAAGACTTCCTATTCTGATTCTAATCTGTCGCCGGAGACTACCTACTGTTATCGGGTGAGGGCTTACAATAACCAGGGCTACTCTGACTGGTCGAATGAAAAGTGCGCCACCACCACCGAGGTGCCTCCGCCTGCACCGACTAAACTTAAGGCCACGGCTGGTTCTTCTACCCGGATTGACCTGACCTGGGATAAGAATTCGGCTAACAACGAGCGTGGGTTCAAGATAGAACGGAGCCTTAGCGGGGGTAGCGCGGGCTTTTCCGGGATCGGTGAAGTGGGGGTCAATGTGACCGTCTATCATGACGAGGGGCTTAGTCCCAATACAACCTATTTTTACCGTGTGAAGGCCTGGAACAACCAGGGCAATTCGCCTTATTCCAATGAGGCTTCAGCTACTACCCCGGGAGAAACCGTGCTCAAGGTTACTGCCCCTGAGACGGTAGCTGTCCGGGCCGGCTTTGAGGCCGTGGTAGAGGTGACCGGGGTTCATGATCTGAGTCAGTGTTTCTTCCGGGTAAGCTTCGACCCAGGTATCTTTCGTCTTATTTCCACTGTGGCCGGCGCTTTGATATCTTCGACCAATCCAACGATCAGTTCTAATAATGCCTCAGGAAAAAGCAGTCTCTGGATCAATATCCCCGGGAAGGTAAGCGGTTCCGGGGGATTGGTCAAGTTTGGCTTTGAGGCCATCGGGGCGATAGGGGACTCAAGCAAAATAGAAATAGATAGCATCACGCTGGCAGATGGGGCCGGGAAAAATATTCAGGTTGATTCCGTGCTGCCGGCCCGGGTGACCATCACCGGCAGCCCCCCGGCTTCACCAGCTAACTTGACTGTAACCGGATTCGGGCAAAATAGTATCACCCTTTCCTGGAAGGACAACTCCTATAATGAAACAGGCTTTATCCTTGAAAGAAAGACTTCATCATACTCGGTGATAGCTATTCTACCTGCCAACATCACTACTTATACGGATAGCGGCCTTTCTTTGAATACTTTTTACTATTATCGTGTCAAGGCCTACAATGATTTTGGCGAGTCCGCTTATTCCAATGAAATTACACTTGACTGCTGTCGTTTTTCGCCTGATCCCCCGACTGATCTGGCCGCTGATATTGTATCCGGCAGCGAGGTTGATCTCAACTGGTCGGACAATTCTGATAATGAAACCGGCTTTAAGATTGAAAGAAGTATTTCAGGTGGGCCATACTCCGAGATAAGGGTTGTTTCGGCCAATGTAACCGGTTACAGGGACAGTGGATTATCCCCCTGTATTTATTCTTACTCTTACCGGGTTAAGGCTTACAACGAGGTGGCTGCTTCTAACTACTCTAATGAGATAACTCTGCCGGCTCAGTCGCCTCCTGAATCTCCCTCAGGGCTGACAGGAGAGGGTATCTTATCTACCCGAATCAATCTTTCCTGGTGGGATAACTCAGATAATGAGTCCGGTTACAAGATTGAAAGAAGCCAGAATGGAAGCGGTTTTACCCAGGTAGGGATGGTTGGGACTAATGTCACTGCTTACCAGGATGCCGGGCTTAATCCAAAGGTTACTTATTGCTATCGAGTCAGGGCCGAGAATGCATGTGGAGAATCAAACCATACCAATGAAGTGTGTCTTACTACCGGTGTGACTGTCAAGGTTGTGGCCCCGGCTACTGTTTCATATAAAAACACCTTCGAGGTATCAATAGAGGTCACCCAGGTTACTAATCTGGATACCCTCTTATTCAAACTGGAATTTAATCCCGCTGTCCTCCAGGTGGTTCCCCCGGTAAAGAAAGGAACATTAACCTCTACGGTCGTGAAGCCTATTGATAGCATTCAGAATGAGCAGGGCTGGCTGAAGGCCGTCTTTAATCTGCCTGGAACTGTTGGGGTAAGCGGAGCAGGTTCAGTGGCCGTGATAGAATTTGAGGCAATAGGGACTAATGGAGCCGTAAGTGACCTCAAATTACCGGAATTTAATATGGGGGATAATGTGCCCAATCAAATACCTGTTGGGGAGATCATTCCAGCCCGGGTGCAAGTAATAGGCGGCCCACCTTCACCTCCTTACAATCTGAAGGCCACAGCCGTATCCGAGACCCAAATCGGACTCACCTGGCAGAGCGCTCTCGGAGATAAGATTGGTTTTATTATCGAGAGGAGAAAGGCAGGCGAGACTTTTGTAGAATTAACCAGGGTGGCGGCTAATGTGACGGGTTATAATGATTTAAACCTTGAGTCTGAGACGACTTATTACTACCGGGTCAGGGCATACAATACTTATGGTGAGTCCGGGCCATCGAATGAGTCCTGGGCTACCCCCCCGGGACCGTTGTCCCCCCCGGATAATCTCTCGGCAGATACTGTGTCAAGTACTCAGATCAGGCTCAATTGGAGGGATAATGCTAATAATGAGACCGGATTTAAGATCGAAAGAAGAAAAAAGGGGAGCAATACCTGGACTCAAATAGGGACAGCTTCGGCTAATGTCATGACCTATTTAGATAGCGGTCTTGAAGCGGAGACTACTTATTACTACCGCGTCAGGGCTTATGACCAGAGCCGGGATTCAGGATATTCCAATGAGGCCTCGGCCACCACTCCCGGTTCTCCTCCGGCTGCTCCGGACAATTTGCGGGGGCAAGAAGTGCTCCATAACCGGATAAAGATAGCCTGGCGGGATAAGTCAGATAATGAGACCGGGTTCAAGATCGAGAGAAGGATAGGAAGCGCCGGGTCATTTGAGCCGATAGGCACGGTAGGCGCTGGAGTGATTGCTTTTCAGGATACCGGTCTTAATCCGCAAACTTCATATTCATATCGGGTCAGGGCCTACAATCAATGGGGGGATTCCGGCTACTCAAATATAATTTCTCTCCAGACTCCGCTGCCGCCTCCGGAAGCCCCCAGTGATCTCGTGGCGGAAGCTATTTCCAGTTCACGAATAGACCTTTCCTGGCAAGATAATTCCTTAGATGAAGATGGTTTCAAGATCGAACGGAGGGTTGGGCCGGACGGTAACTGGGTTCCGATTGACAGGGTGCCGGTCAATGTCAGCCGGTATCACGATGTCGATGTAAGCCCTTTAACGACTTATTATTACCGGGTAAGGGCATGTAATGATGAAGGTGGAGATTCCGGATATTCGAACACGCTTGAGATTCGCACACCTCCTGCGCTACAGCCTTTCCCGGTCAAGCTTGTCTTTGCTTCGGATAGAACCGGAGATTATGAAATCTATCTCATGGATGATAATGGCGGGGCAGTGACTAAACTAACTGATACGCCCGGCATAGATTGGCAGCCTGTCTTGTCTCCCAAGAAGGGAGTAACCCAGGTAGCCTTTGTTTCCGATCGAGAGGGCAATAGCGACATCTATTTAATAGGGGCTGGCGGGGGCAATTTGACCAGATTAACCGATGATCCGGCTGAGGATGTTGAGCCTTCCTTTTCTCCTGATGGAGCTCAGATAGTTTTTAGCTCCAACCGGGAGGGTGATTATAAGATATATTTGCTGGATGTGAACGATACAGAGTCCCCGGTTCAGTTGACCCAAAATACAGCCGGGGATCGTTCTCCTTCCTTTTCACCTGATGGAAAACAGATTGTCTTCGTCTCTGATGGGGATATCTATATCATGACCATGGATGTGAGTGGAAATAAAGTTTCGCAGTTAACCAATGATCCGGCTGATGATTCTCAGCCGTGTTTTTCCCCGAATGGCCTCAGGATCGCCTTTAGCTCCAACCGGAGTGGGAATGATGAAATCTATCTAATGGATAGTAACGGCGAAAACCTGGAGAATATAACCAAGGATCCGGCGGCCAATGACTTTGACCCCTCATTTTCGCCTTCGCCGGGCGATAATCGGATTGCCTTCACCACTGATCGTGACGGCAACCAGGAGATCTATCTCATAAATATCGACGCAGAAGGGCAACCGGATAATCTGACTAACCACCTGGCCAGAGATGTCCACCCTTCTTTTGGACCGGCCCTTTTGCCCTTTTCCCCATCAAAGCTTTCTATTCAGACAGTAGGAGAGGGCCGGATTGAACTCACCTGGCAGGATCGGTCTACCAATGAAGACGGATTTGTCATCGAGAGAAGGGTTGACGGGCTGTCTTACTCTGAGATAGCTACTGTTGACGCCGGGGATACCACTTACATAGATTCTGTTGTTCCAGGAACCGACTATTGTTATCAAATTAGGGCCAGGAATGAATATGGCTCCTCGGAGCCTTCCAACGAGGTCTGCCTTTCCGAGTGCTGTTTGGCTCCGATACCTCCGGCTGATCTTTCAGCCGAAATTGTGTCAGGCCCTAAGATTAAGTTGACCTGGGATGATAAGTCTGATAATGAAACCGGTTTTAAACTCGAACGAAGGGTGGCGGGCAGTGTATACCCTGATAAACCGTTAGCTACTCTTGGCCCCAATGTAACTACTTACTATGATTCAGATTTCGAGTTAGGGATTGACTACTGTTATCAGGTCAGGGCCGGCAATGGACAGGGAGAATCAAACCCGTCAAATGAAGTTCAGGCTAAAGTTGATCTTCCTGGCCCAACCGGGCTTAGCGCCGGGATCATAGCGGCCGGTCAGGTTAAATTAACCTGGCAGGATAATTCGGAAGAGGAGGATGGTTTTGCCATTGAAAGAAAGACCGGCGGGGGCAGTTATACCGAGAGAGCCAGGGTAGGGCAGGACGTGACCACCTACCAGGATAGTGGACTGGACCAGGATGGGATTTATTATTATCGGGTCAGGGCTTACATTAATAACCTGGGAAAGTCGGATTACTCCAATGAGCTTAAGGTAGAACCAACCCCAAAAGGTATAATTGTCTATCCTAACCCTTTTTTTTATAAACAGCACAGCCGGATTATCTTTGAAGGGGATATTTCAGCCGGCGATAAGATTTGGATTTATACCCTGGCAGGGGGGTTAGTTCAAACCCTGTCCATTAATGGCAGCTTACCAGACAACGACGGTGATGGACAAAAATTTACCTGGGATAATCCAACCAATGAAAATGGTGAGAGACTGGCCAGCGGGATTTACCTTTACATCCTCAAAAGTTCCAGAGGCAAGGCCGGCGGTAAATTTGCGGTCGTTTATTAAAAAGGACACAAAGGACACCAAGGACACCAAGGACACAAAGGACACAAAGGACACCCAAAATTATCGACCTTTATGTTCTTGGGGTATATCTATAATTCTCAATGGCCTGAAATCCGAAATCCGCAATCCGCAATCCAAAATCAAAAAGGGGGTAGTTATAAAATGAAGGGAACCAGATTTTTGACGGGAGGAGTAATACTATTACTCGCGCTGACTCTTAGCGCCAGTGCAGGATGGGCAGGGAGTTACGAAAAGGCCGGGACAGCTTCGGCTCCCTTTCTCAAAACCAGTTCAGGGGCAAGGGCAGCCGGGATGGGTGGCGCCTATTGTGGAATTCCGACTGATCTTGATACTGTCTATCTTAATCCGGCTGGATTGGCCGGCCTGAATCACCGGGAATTCGGAGGAGCAATGCATGAGCGCTTTGAGGGCGTAAAACAAGGTTCATTGGCCCTGGCGCTTCCCTGGAACCAAAGAGCCCTTGGCTTCGGGGTTATTTACTCTAATTCAGGAGATATAGATGGATATGGTAATGATCCCGATGCAAGTGATTTTGAGCAAGGTACTTTTGATGCCACAGATTATGCCCTGGCTGCTTCCTTAGCCGGGGGAATGATAAGCGATCTTTCTTACGGAATAAGTGTGAAAATGATCAATTCAAAGATCAAGGATGATGCGGCCAGTTTAGTCTTTGCCCTTGATGTGGGCGGATTATACCAGACTAATATACCAGGTCTTTCCGTGGGGTTCTCCCTTCAGAATTTGGGTAACAAAGTAGAGTTTCATGAAGAGAAAGATGATCTGCCTTTGAGTTTCCGGATAGGGGGAGCCTATAATCAAGGGGTTCTGACCGTAGTTTCTGATGTAGGTAAGGTTAAAGACAGTGCCGTCTCCCTGAGGTTAGGCGGAGAATATTGTTTTAAAGGAATAATTGCGGTTCGGGGCGGTTATCACTTAGAGAATGGAAGGGACGATACCGGCTTAACTTTTGGGCTTGGTGTTAATCTGGCCGAGGATACCTATCAATTCGACTATGCATATATCCCTTATGATGATCTGGATGATATTCATCACTTCTCAGCCAAAATAAGATTTTAGTAAGCGTTCAGGTATCAGCCTTCAGCCATCAGCCAGGGTAGGGGCAGGTTTTGCCTCTACCTTTATTATTTTCAACGACCTGCATTTCAGATTTAAAATCTTCAGTCCGCAATCCGCAATCGTAACATTCTCGCGGACAACGCAAATGTTGCGGGGTAATACTATAGACTTCATGAAAAAGATTTTGGGGTAATAAGTTGTAAGTTATAAGTTGTAGGTTGTAAGTTGGGTAGAATGCCCACGGCGTGTTGCTTAACCTACAACCTACAACCTACAACCTACAACCACAACCTACAACCTATTACCCCTACCCCCCAAAATACACAACTTCGCAACCTACAACTTACAACCTACAACTGTTCCCCGAAATATTAAGAAGGTACCGTCTATTGGATATATCGAGTGGGATTAACCGGCTTGCCATTTTTGCAGATTTCAAAATGAACATGAGGGCCGGTAGAGGTTCCGGTATCTCCCAGAAGGGCAATAGCTTGATACTGTTTTACATATTGTCCTGTCCTGACCAGATTTTGCTTGTTATGACCATACTTCGTAGTATAACCGTTAGGATGTTTAATAATAACCAGTTGGCCATATCCGCCTTCCCAACCAGAGAAGATAACCTTCCCCGATGCGGCTGCCCTTATTTTTGAACCATAAGGGGCGACCAAATCAAGCCCGGCGTGAAACATAACTTGCTGGTAGATAGGATGTGTTCGGTAGCCGAAACCGGAAGATATCCGGCCTTTCACTGGCGCTACAAATCTTTTTGAAGGGCTGTAAGAAACAAGCTGAATTCTTTGTTCATAAAGGAGGTTAGCTTTAGGGAGGAAAAGTACCTGTCCTGGCTTGACCTGGTTGGAAGCCAGGTTGTTATGCCGGGTGATTTCCTTGAGAGGGGTTTTATATAATCTGGCAATATCCCATAAGCTTTGACCGGACCTTACCCGATAGAGTATCCCTTTTTGGTTTGGTATTTCCAGCTTCTGTCCCGGGAAAAGAGAGTTGCTGCGAAGATTATTGCTCCCGACAATGGAATCTACATTTATCCCATATCGCTTAGATATGGTCGATAGATTTTCTCCCTTCCGAACAATATGCCGGGTTATTTTTACCTTTTGCCGGTCTGAAAGTTTCTCTTTAGTTTTGATTTTGGGGGGCGGGGGCGGCTCTTTTTTAGAAACAGCCGGTTCAATTTTAACTTCCTCTTGAACTGCCGGCTGTTTTGTCTGAACAGCATTAGTAAGTAATAAATCCTTATCAGCTAAGTTAGCGATACTACTTAGTGATTGCTCTTCTTTCGCTTTATTGCCAAGACCAATGAAGGGCAACAAGCAAAGTAAACCTACCAGGATCATAAAACCAGGCGCATATGGCCTCTTTTTTCTTCTCAATTCTTTAAACTCCTTTCATAATTAATTGTGTTAGCAGAACGAACCGCTTTCTAATTATATCACATTAAACTAAATAAGTCAACTAAAAAAATGGGGTGACCCAGGGCAATCGCATCAAAATTTGATCTGTGCAATTGTCTCTCGCAAAGGCGC
>JASEGY010000190.1:0-5172 GCA_030019105.1 bacterium
ATACTCCCTATATCGCCTTAGCATAAAGAGTTACCCTTAACTTAATGGCAGTGGGACGATGACCTGGGCTATATTGTTTGAGCCCTTTCAGGGCTAAATATAACCGAAGGCCAGCCCCAACGGGGCGTAATAATAAAGCCCAGGGCATCGCCCTGGGTTGGGGGGACGTAACATCAATTAGCCCTGAAAGGGCGGCACAATGTCTCTCGGAATTTCACCCCACACATCCGCGTTGACCCGCTTTTAGTAATAATACCAGATAGACTTATAGTCTTCCAGATCTTCACCCCGGTTTTTCAGTTCCTGCAGGTAATCATAAATAGATACATCTTCACCTACGTATGTACCTGTCGGCGATATATTCTTATCCCAGGGATGAAATCTATAGACCCTTCTTCCGTTAGGTAGAATGCCAATGATCCTGTGATGCTGCCAACCCCGGAGATAGTGCTTACCCCATTTAGGTACATTGTAGACCGCTTCATCAGTCCTTACCATGCCGGGGAAGAGCCTTGCCTCCTCTTGCTGCTCCTGTTGCAGCCGGGCAATAGGAACACGCATTTTGTTCAACTCTTCTTTCCCTTTCATATTAAAGGTATAGTATGGATCGACCCCAATTAATCGCAGTAATCTCCGTAAAGCCGCACTTTCAAATTTGCGGCTGTTTTCCACCGAATAGACCTGCTGGTTATACAGCCCGATCCCCTGTTGCCTGATCTTACGGACTACTTCAACAGTATCCTCTGTAATCTCATAGACATGCTCAAAATGGGTAACGATACATATCTCACGCCGGCCTGGCTGGTGATAACTGCTCATAAGAGCAACTAATTCATCAGTTATTCTTTGAGGCAGAACGACCGGCGTTCTGGTGCCAAGGCGAATCCTTTCAACATGATCAATTTTACTTAATTCATCTAATATGTATTTAAGCTTATTATCTCCCATGACAAAGGGGTCTCCGCCTGTTACCAGGACCTCGATGATAGCCGGATGCCGGCTGATCCAATCTATTGCTCGATCAAGTTTATCACGTGGGGCCATGGCTCCCGGAGACAGAACCCCTTCAATCTCCCAATTTCTCTGACAATAGGTGCATATCTGAGCACAGGTATTAAAGGGCTTCAGGATAACAATCATGGGATAACGTCTGATGATCAGGTCTACAGGTGAAGTATCGTGTTCTAACATGAAGTCGAAATAGGTCTCATGTTTTTCCCTGCCGGCAATCATCTCCCGGATATAATATTTTATGGGAATTACCTGGGCCCTGGTGGCGTGGTCATAAGTCCGGTTTGCGGATTTATCCAGCAGGGAGGCATAATAAGGTGTTATCCCAAAGGGGATATGATTTTCTCTGGCCAGGTCGATGGCCTCTCTCTCATCTTCAGTCAGGTCAATCAAACTGCCTAAGGTCTTTGAATCGGTAATGACCTTCCTCAGATGCCATCGATAATTCTGCCAGTCGGCAGGAGAAGCGCCCAAATAGGCCATAATCCTGGTTTTATTCTCTTGCCGGACATGCTTAACCCATTCATCAAGACCCGTAGCGTATCTTCCCATAAACTTGAAGGCATAGCCGGCTAATCCATCCAAATGCCTCGATCGTTCTAAGGCTGCCTCTCGTCCTTCTAAGCTCAGATACAAAGGCAACTCGCCTTCGTATATCCCAGGCTGGCCGCTTATACCCAGAAAAATATGTCTAAACTCTTCAACAAAGCCGGGAGTAAGCCCTTCCACCTCTTTCTCATGAATAATTCTCCACAGGGCATTCAATGTCCTGAATTTACTTAATCGTTCATTTAGGGGGTCTAAAATATTACGCAAGACAGTAATAGCATATTTAATTAGACTAAATTTAAATGGATTGAGTACTCTCTTTTGTCCTTCAAGACACATTTCCCTTTGGCTAAGATAAAGCAAGAGTCTCGCCCTGGCTATCTCTGTCGTCTCGCTTTCCAATATAATCTGGTAGATTTCAGGATTAGCTTCCCTGAGAATATCATACATTTAATTACCTCCAGCACACTGTCGGATTAATTCTGACTAAGAGTTCTTCAAAAACCAGGTTTCTTGGAGAAACCTGGTTTTTGCCCACTATCTTTAGCTCTAAATGACTGTTGCCTTTCCTTTATCTAACCCAGCTTTTATTTGAAACTGGAGGTCAACTTCACTTCTGCCCAATAGCCATCCGAACGTAGTTTTTATTGTCTCAGAATAGATAATGCCTAACTCTTTATCCCTTTGATTTATCCTGATCTGGTCATCAGTTAGATAGACCCCTGACTCCATGGCTCTTTGCCTGGTTATTTCCCGGGCTATCATTGGATTGTCTATCCATTTAACGCCTTCTTCAGCACAAAACTCCAGAATATTCTCCAATTTTGTCTTAGCCTGGTTGACCCTGACGACATCCGCCAATAATCCGAGCATGAGAAGGCCTACCAGAAAGCCGATAGCAATCAGTCCCTTATGACGCACTAAAGACCTCCTCTAAAAAAGAGCATATCTGCCAGACCGGACATCTCTACCGCAAAAATAGCCTTAGAGAAGCGCCCGGGCGGGGCATCAAATTTGAGTTCCATCCCTATCCGTTTCAGGGCATAAAGGTCGCTTCCTCTCTCTACAACCCCATACTTACTGCAACAAGCCCCCATAAATCCCGCCTCTTTGACCATTGCCTTTGTCTCTTCATTGAAATCACCGTAAGGGTAACAAAAAAAGGAGACCGCTTTGCCCAATCTTTGCTCTATTTCCTGTTTGGAATCCTTTATTTCGTACATGGCCTGTTGGGAGGCTATTTTGGTAAGAGGGGGGTGGGTTAAGGTGTGGGCTCCAAATTCAATCCCATTGGCAGCCATTTCAGCCGCCTGCTCCCAGGAAACATTTAAATGCCGTTTCCAATCTCCCTGTTGCCAGGCTACTCGCCGGGCGAGGTTGTCAACAGCAGCCCTGGCCTCTTTATCGTCTATCCTCTTTAGAAATTCAGTCAAGTCCTTAAGAACATCTATCCGATCCTTGAAGGTATCCAATTCAGCCTGAGTAAGTATCTCTCTGACTCTATCCGGATAATTGAGATTGGCTGCTTCTTGCTTTATCTCTGATAAGCCGGCCATCCTGACTATCTCTGTCAGCTTATCTCGCCAACTGATAACCCCTGTTCCTGTATAGGCGGGACTGATGAAAACAATGGCCTTTACCCCATACTTTTTAAGGATAGGGTAGGCCAGGAGAAAGGCATCTTCATAACCGTCATCAAAAGTGATAACTACCGATAGTGGCGGCAGTTCGCTTTCTCCTTCAAGGTAGGCGGCGACTTCCTTCAAAGAAATAATCCGGTGCCGTTGAGAAAGATAATTAATCTGGCGTTCAAAATCTTCAACCTTTACCCCTGTTTCAAAAGGAAAGGCTTCCTCTCCTTTTTCGAAATTGCTTATCCGGTGATACTTAAGAATAAAGACTTCCCCCCCCTTTTTTCTCCTGGAGGATATAAATTGGAGGAGAAAAAGCAGGCCGGTGTAAAATAGAAAGGCGCTCCAGGTAATCTTAAATAAATCCCTCATCCAATTGCGGATTGCGGATTGCGGATTGCGGATTAGGTTCATTTAGGTTTTGCTTTCTTTGCTCTGGTTCCCACGCTCTGCGTGGGAACGCTACACAGACGCTCTACGTCAAATGGCAACTACGCTCCCACGCAGAACGTGGGAGCGAGTATAGGAAGTACATCAAGGTACTTCCCATTTCCTAACTTCCCATTTCCCATTTTCGACTTGATTGGCCGAAACGATGAACAAGGCCGTAATTCCTTGCAACGTTATTTTCCGCGCTCTCGCTCTTTCCGGTCCAAGAACTCCAGCAGGCGCTCTGGCCCCATTTCGCGGTACAAATCTTCCAAAAGCCGATCCTCGCCCATCTCTTCAATCAAGATGCGCCGACCAAACAGGTCGATAATATCTTTCACGTTGGCCAATTTGCGGTAGGCTTCGACATTGATCCCTTCCATCACTAAGACCTCCTTCATCGCGCGCGCGTGGAACACGATGGCTTGCTCCATAAACAGCGGATGTTCCCGCGCATGCTTTAGCGCAAATTCCGCGATCTCACGCTCACGCGGTCCCTGGTAGACCATCAACAAAGGCAGGGTCTCCAGGCTCAAGGACAGTTCTTCCAGATGCACGACCACCAACGGGCTACCCATAAAAACAGTGCGCCATAACCCGGAACCAAGTGGTTTTAGGACCCCCAACTCCCGCTGCACGAGGGAGAAAAATGCCTCGGATGCGCGACTGACCAGAAGCCAGAGGTTGACATTGGCCGTTTGTTCGAGATTTTCTGTCAGTCGGTAGAGGAGGTGGTCCACACAAGTCTTACACAATACCCGCCAGGTAGCCCATTTCCCTGGACTTTCCAGTTCCACCAGTGTGGTTATCCCCAAATGATTGTAGGGGAAGGCCAGGTCTTGGTCCGGATATCGCTTCAGCACCATCACGTCTACGCGAGTAGGTAACGCCGCCACACCATGTTCCGGATCGATGCGCAGGTGTGAGGCCAGCAAGTAACGCAACCCATCCACCAACACCGGATGCCATTGCTTGCGCTCATCGGGTTTCTCAGGCATTGCGAAATTCAGCCTCCCTTCTCGTTACCTGGTCATCTACTAATTAAAATTGCCGGCTCATCTCCATGCCAGGCCACAATAGCTGCATCTCCAACAGGTGGCAGACTTCAATACCATCGTCTAACTCCTCCCAGTAGATGGCAAAGCCTCCCGGCTCAATAGACCATTTAGACTGTTGTTCCGGCGTGGCTTTTTCCAGCCAGTTCAACCATTCAACTCGATCCATCGGCACGTTAATTTCACGACCATCACTGAGGGGAACGTAAAGCATATTGCCGACGAAATGAACGCCGGTCGCCCGAGCTTGCTCCGTAACTTTATTGGTTAAAGTAAGCATTCCATATCTCCAATAATTTGTTCTGATTCTGGCGTGTCAATTTTAAGATGCGATTCAGTTCGGCTGAATTGTAACCACGATTGTATTCTATAGTGTTTAAGAAAAAGATTTTGGGGTTGGCTATCCTTTGGAGTTCAGGCTTTAGCCTTTCATAACTAATGAAATCCTAAAGGATTAACTCCAAAAGCTACATAGCCTATCTTGAATTCGCTTACCC
>JASEGY010000190.1:5180-6876 GCA_030019105.1 bacterium
ACATAGCCTATCTTGAATTCGCTTACCCCAAAATATTTATCTTAAGAGCTATATCATCACTGGCTGAAGCCAAATTTTGGATTCATTACCGCCACGTAGAACATGGATATGTGGTGGCTCGTTTATATCGGAAGAATAGAACCGGAATTTGTAACCATTGATTACAGTTGTTGGCATCGCAATATTTAAGAAATAAGTCTCCCTGGACATTTCCTTCAACTAACCAATTTGAGCATCTTACTACTCTCTCTATCCTCCAGGTATTCATCTATATATTTTCGCATAAGCCCGAATTTATCTTCGTAATACTTGTAGGCGACCTCGTCAAGCTTATCGTAACCCCACAAATTAACGTAATACCCCTGGGTAGCCGTATGATAAATGGATTTCTGCCGGCAGTAAGGTTCTATCTCTTCATTTTTACCCTTAGCCTTCATATCTTTTGAATCAACTATGCCCATTTCAAAGAGGATCCTGTCGGTATCCAACGGTTCATCGAATACCGGCGAACTGTATTTCACTCCGTAGCCGGCATAAAATTTTCTATGAAATGCCATGAACCTGGGGGTCTCAGATGGATAAGTCCTTTCCCTGGCTCGGTTGGCCCCATCGCAGGCCTGACCGAGTTTATTGTCCAAACAGTGAATCAGTGTTCGGGTATGCATGGCCACCTTGCAGATAGTACACATGGCCAGATTGAAAAATCCATGTTTAAAGATATCTCTGAGATACCTGCCATAAAGCAATTCCCGAAACATCTTGTCCAGATTAATAATCTGATGCACAAACTTTGTCTCCGGGAATTTTTCCCTGAGCCGGACTACATTGACTTTAGTTGTGTCCAGCTTTTCTGCTCCTACATGGTAGTATGAGAGGAGGTGTATTTCGTCACACTCTTTAGCTAACAGGGCGGCGGCATAAGTAGAATCACAGCCTCCTGAATAGAGGACAGCCGCCTTATTGGCTTTCAGTTCAGAATTCATTCTTTACTCCTTTAGCGATCAGGTGGATAGGCTGAAGGCGGAAGGTTTTTAGGGACAAAGCCTTCTCAAGATATGTAACTCCGTCCCTATTCCGCTATAGACCCTTTCGCTTTGTTCGATCCAATTGTTAGTTACCGCTGATAGTGACAGGGGGGGCTGGCTTGTGTTCTCTGGTAATTCGAATTAAGAATCGCAGAGCTTCGTTCACTGACTCAGAGTCCGGAAACACCTCCGCTACATCCCGCTCTAACCGGACGGTCGGCTCGCCAAAGCTCTTCCGCCCAAGTCCGACCTTTCTTACCCGCAGGTTCCTCAGGTCGTATTCTGGACGAAGCTCATCCTCCATTTCTGTCTCAATCTGCTTCATAAGCTTGTCGCTCCTTTCGGGTTGCTTTCCTTGCGCTAATCAAACGAATCACATTCTCTCGCTCCGTATATGACACGATCAGCAAACGACCCCGTTCCGACTGCCCGATGATAATATAGCGGTCATCATCATACAAATGGTCGGGATCGTAGAAATCAACATAGAGCGGATCATCAAAGATGGTCTTGGCTTCGTCAAAAGGGACCCCGTGCTTCCACAGATTGAGCGCAGCCTTGTTTCTCTCCCATTCGAACTCCATAAACTTAGCGCGGCGAAGCCGCAACCAAACCAAATTTGTAACACCATTTACCACTAAGACACAAAGACACAAAAGGGACAGAAAGCA
>JASEGY010000191.1 GCA_030019105.1 bacterium
GTTTAAGGATGTAATTCAGAGTGATTTAGATGAATGGATATATTTCTTAAAGAATGAGAGCATAAGGGATGATTTTAAGTCAAAGAATATAAAGAAGATGCAAGAGAAGCTGGACATCCTGAAGATGACCCAGGAGGAAAAAAAGAGGTATGAGAGATATTTAACGAATCTTGCCATTGAGATTGATATAATTCAAGGCGCAAGAGAAGAAGGAAGAGAAGAAGGAGAGAAGAAGGGGAAAAAAAGGGGAGAAAAGAAACAGCGAAGAATATGATTAAATTTGGGATGGGAATAGAAGACATTGCTAAAATTACAGGTCTTACCATAAGTGAGATAGAAGAAAGATAGTAGAGAAATAGAGAGAAAGAGGGGACGTATTTTCTGTATTAGGAGTAAAAAATGAAAAAATTACCAATAGGCATTCAGACATTTGAAAAAATAATTAATGACAACTACTGTTATGTAGATAAGACAGAGATTATTCATCAACTTATAGACAATGGAACTTACTTTTTTTTATCTCGTCCAAGAAGATTTGGTAAGTCATTGTTGATAGATACGATAAAGGATTTATTCCAGGGTAGAGAGAAATTATTTAAAGATTTATGGATAGAAGATAAATGGGATTTTAGCAAGAAATATCCGGTAATAAAGATAGATTTTGGGGCAGGGATACCGAAAGAAAAGGTAGAATTAAACAAAAAAATACATGAAATTTTAAAAGTTAATCAAGAAAGATTAGGAGTCAAATGTGAATTCGAGACAATCTCAGGTTGTTTTGAGGAATTAATAACGAAGGCGGCCTTAAAATATAAAGAGAAGGTAGTAATACTCATAGACGAGTATGACAAGCCTATATTGGACAACATAGAGGAACCTGTGATTGCCCAGCAAATGAGAGAAGAACTGAAGAATCTATATTCTGTTCTTAAGTCAACTGATGCCTATATCAAATTTGTTATGCTGACAGGGGTGTCTAAATTTTCTAAGGTATCCTTATTCTCTGGACTAAATAATCTGAGAGATATAACATTAGATGAAAGATTTGCAACAATCTGCGGCTACACTCAGAATGATTTAGAAACAGTGTTTAGGGAACATATAGCAGGTGTAGATTTAGAGAAGGTAAAGGTTTGGTACAATGGATATTCCTGGCTTGGAGAGAAGCTCTATACTCCGTTTGACATATTATTATTTTTAGATAGCCCGGGCAAGGAGTTTAGAAATTACTGGTTTGAGACAGGTAATCCAACATTTTTATTAAAACTATTGAAGGAGAGGAGGTATTACATACCAGAGCTTGAAGAGATACGGGCAGGGGAGGAGTTGATAGGTGCATTTGATGTAGACTTTATAGAGCCGGCGGCATTATTGTTTCAGACAGGGTATCTGACGATAAAAGAGAAGAAGAACTTAGGTGATAATATTTACTTTACACTTTCCTATCCTAATCTTGAGGTAAAAAAGAGTCTAAATGAGTATATTGCCAGCTATTTTCTTTTTAATGCCGGGATGCATCAGCGAGCAAGGATAGAGATATATGAATCAATCAAGGAAATGAAGCTTGACTCTTTACGAGATATATTCTTTAGACTCTTTGCCGCCATACCATATCAATGGTACATAAAGAATGAGTTAGACAAATATGAAGGGTATTATGCCTCAATATTTTATGCGGTATTTGCCTCACTTGGATATGATTTGGAGGTGGAAGAGTCTACTAATCGTGGCAGGATAGATATGGCGATAAAAACCGATAAGGCGGTGATAATATTTGAGTTTAAGGTAGTAGAAGGGGAACGCGAACAAAACACGGCATTAGAGCAGATAAAGAACAAGAAATATTATGAGAAGTATCTAAGTTCAGGCAAAGGGATATATTTAGTAGGGATAGAATTTTCAAAAGTAGAGCGGAACATAACAAAATTTGACTGGGAAAGAGTAAATAGTGGTGGGTGAATAGAAATAGAAGAAATTCTTAACCCTTTTCCAAGAATAAAATCATTTGAGTGCAACCAAAATAAAACATATCCACAAATTTCATAGCGCAGCAGAGCCGCAACCAAAATTCAAAACAATAGAATACGGATAACACGGATCAGACGGATTTTCACGGATTAAATAAAACTAAAAAGGCTCAAGGCGGATTCGAGGGGTAAATTAGAACACGAATGGCACGAATAACGGATTTCAACCCCCTTACTCCTGTTACTGAGCCAGACACTAACCAGGCCGGGCCGGTCACCTTGACCTGGGTATTACCTGCCACGGTGCAAATGACCCCTGGTGAGACCATTGCCTTAAGGCTGTATACGGCTACCGGCTGGACCTACGGCGGCAACAGCATCTCGACTATTTACGGTGAGACCTGTTATGGCTCGGGATACACCCTCGGAACAAATACCTACAACATACCCGGCGTCACCGGACGGCCCGATATTACTATGACCAAGTCGCCATCCACATTTAGCGCCTTTACCGGCAATACCGTCACCTGGACGATTACCCTGACCAATTCCGGCAACCGTGATTCCGACCGGGTGGTGATGACGGATGTCCTGCCCAATTACATTGATTATGCCGAGACCGGCACCAGCCCTCTCCCGGACTATGTTGAGGGCCAGAGCCTGATGTGGGTCTTTGATGCCGTTGACGGCGAGACCGTCCCGGCTTACGGCGGCACAAAGGTAATTACCTTGCAAGGACACATAGACCCCACCACCGGGCCGTATACCACCTGCAATGTGACCACTATAAAATACGGCCGCTCAGATGGCAGTGATACCGGGGGAATAGAGGATTGTTTTGAGACAAGAACCAGTAATTCTTCCTGCCCTGATTGGGGAGATGGTGGTGGCGGCGGCAGTGGTTCTTTTGGGGCAGGAAGTATCTCTCAATCTATTCCTGCCTTTAATTATTGCGATACCGGTGTATTTAGCATCACCTTCACTAATATTGGCCAGGTTCCTGCTTATGGCCGGTTTGTGCTTTATGATATTCTACCGGACGACTTTTACTACCTCAGCTCATCTGCTTCTCATCCTGACTCAGCGGATATTGCCTTTGATACGGCCTCTGTTCGGGGTGATACCGGCACTTTAGTCTGGTATTTACCGGAAGAGATGAACTTAGACCCGGGTGAAGCGATTAATTTGCAAATACAGGCAGGAACACTATGTGATATTGGGTCCGGTGTTAATCATGCCCGGATAAAAGCCGAAACTGCCTTTGGCGACGCTTATTATTCCGACTGGCACAGCCGGTCTGTTAGTGTTAACAGCGGCTTTCTGCCTTATTTGGAGCTGACCAAGACACCTGACCCCTTTGTCGTTAAAGATGCTCAAACTATTACCTGGACGATCAGGATAGATAATAGCGGCTCTGCGCCGGCGGTGAGAACAATTATTCAAGACGATCTGCCGCCTTATGTCTATTATCTGGATGCCAGTGATACGCCCATAGAGACACCGGGAGGGAATCCCGGCGGGATTGTAAAATGGGTCCTGAACGAGCCTATCCCGGCGGGGGGGTTTAAGAACATGACCTTACAGGTTACTGTTGCTTGTGCCCCGAGTGGGACTGTTCCTGTAAGTAATGTGGTACATAGCTGGACCGGCTGTCCTGATACTACTTCTGATACTGAGTTAATCTGTGTTACCCAGGAAGCCAGTGCTACTGCCTTGCCGCTCTGGAACCCGGCCCAGAAAGGAAGCCACGAAATTACCCAGCAGACACCGGGTCTGATTAAGTATTGTGAAGATAAAAAGGTAATTATTTCCCTCACTAATACAGGCGAGATAGATATAACCAGCCCCCTCCATATCTTTCAAAACTTAGACCCCCGATTAACCTATGTCTCTTCTACAGTAACCCATTCTGACTCTTCGGTCTTCTCTGTAGACAAGCCGGAAGATTTAGGGGAATATGACCCGAATCATTGGCTGCTTTATACCGTCCTTCACCCGGGTCAGACCATTACTATTGAAGAGACAGTCGAGGCGGGCTGCAATTTTAATGATACCGGCACAAGCACGGTTTGGATTAGAGCTACCGCCGGATGTTTCGGAGAGCTTGAATCACCACCTCAGACTGTAGATATATTAGCAGAAGATACCCGGCCGGATTTAACTATTCTAAAAATCCCTGAAATATTTGATGCGGTAGAAACCAGGACGGCTACCTGGACATTAGATATTGTTAATTTAGGCCCCACCGCCACCAAGACAGTAGAGAGGATTATTGTTCGCGACAACCTGCCGGTCTTTGTTACCTACCATTCGCATCAGGCGCTGACCGCGCATAGCCTCACCTGGACGACAGATTCAGATACGCCGCCGGGAGCAAGCCCCAGACGACGGTTAAAATGGGTGACCAACGATCCTATTAGCCCTAATGGTGGTAAGCTCTCCTTCAAGCTGGTTGGCTTAGTCAACTGCACTAATGTGCCCCGGGACGATCCAAACGAGGTAAGCGTTGAGGAAGGATGCCCTGAGCCAACCGCGGCCCTGAATGCCGGCTCCTTCCAGTGTGTCCGCGAGACGGAATCAGATACGGCCGTGCCATACCGGCAAGTAGCTGAACTATCTTCCGACTCATTTACCATCACCACAGTAACCAACAAGGTAGATTTCAGGGCTTACACCTGTTATGGCAGCACCCCGTTTAGATTGCCGGTAAGCGGCTATTATCAGGCCACCACAAAAGGCACTAACAACCGGCCGAGCCTGACTGTGCTCAAGTCCAGCAAGGACAACACCTATTTTGCGGCCGAAGGCGCGGTAAGCTGGGATATCAAGATCACTAACTCCGGCTCAGCCGGCACCTCGCGGATCATTGTCTGCGATACGCTGCCGGCCTATGTCGCTTACACGAGCGCTACGCCTACGCCGGATTCGGCACCTGCGGTCGGAACGACCGGCACCCTGATCTGGTATCTTGACCGGGAAGCAGGCGAGGGAATAACCACTGACTTCGATATCGCCGTCACTGGCGCCGTAACCTGTGGTGATTTTAGCGAAACCAATGCGGTTGAGGTACTGAGCGGCTGCCCTGATCCCTTTGATCCCCACAAGCTGATTGATGAATGCCAGGCCCGGGCAGAAGATACCTCTGCCCCCTACTGGAAGGCAGCCGAGCAGGCTGTGGATAAGGCGGCGGATTGCTACGTAGAGAATGAGGGCTGCTTAGTCGGCCCGGGTGATACCTTTACCTACACCATCCGCTACGAGAATGTCTCGTCGGCTGCGGCCAGGAATGTGACCATCACTGACACTCTGCCTTCAGAGGTTATTTATGTAGAAGACAATATGCCGGACACCTACGTCCATACCATAGACGGCCGGATTCATACCTGGGTCATCCCTGAATTTCCGGCTCACGAAATAGGCTATTTTAACCTGAAGGTGACGGTCGGGGATACTGTTCCCTACGGCGCCCTGCTGCATAATGAGGTCGCCTTAGCCTTTACAGACGAAAACAACGGTGACTTCTACCCGGTTCTTTACGATGAGTTAGACGTTACTATTGGCATCCCTGAAGCCAGGGTAGAGATTCACAAGGCCGCGACTACCTCGGTCGTAGATGCCGGCCAACCAATAACCTATCTTCTGACTATTACCAACTCCGGCCAGAGCGACCTGCACAATATTGTTGTTACCGATACCTTCCCGTCGGGCATAACCTACAGCGATTCTTATCCGGCGGTAGCCGCGACCACAACTACCACCGGCACGGTGCTTACCTGGGATTTTTCAATATCCGGCGATCTACCGGATACTTTAGCTCATGGAGAATCAGTGCAAATACAGGTGACCGGCGTGGCCGCCGGCGATACCTTCGGCACTTTTATCAGCCAGGCAACAGTAAGTGCCCTTGATGTAACTGAGTCATCAGTAACCTCGATTGACACTACCAGTGTGGTTATCGTAACGCCTTACACCGGGATTGCAATAGAGAAGGTGACGGCCACTTCAGTGGTTGAAGCCGGCGATTCCATCACCTACCTTATTACCGTGAGCAACTACGGCAACCAGGATATGCACAACGTAACCCTGACCGATACTTTCCCCACCAGTCCCAGCCGACTTGACTATGTCTCCTCCGAACCAGCGGGGGCTGAATCCGGTGGAGTTGTTATCTGGACGATTGGCGATCTGGCTAAAGGAGATCAGCGACAGATCCAGCTTACCGCAGCCGGCGACATTGGTGATTCCGGCACCTACATCAATGAAGCCGGTGTGGCCGGCCAGGATGAAACCAACAACTGGTTCACTGATTCCGATACTTCACCGGTAGTCATTACCACACCGGTCCCGGCCATGTCTATTGAAAAGGTGGCGGCTACCTCAACTGTCGAGGCCGGTGATTCCATCACCTACATCCTGACGGCCACCAATCACGGCCAACAGACCCTGAACCCGGTCGTGGTTACGGACACTATCCCGAACGGCCTGGAGCTTGTCCGATCCGATCCAACCCACGACACCCAGACCGGCCAGGTCATCGAATGGAACCTGGGCAGCCTGACTCCAGGCGAATCAAGGCAGATACAGGTCACCGTGGCTACCGGCATCGAGGATTCCGGCACCTACACCAACGTGGCTAAAGCGGAGGGCTTCGATGAGAACAACCAGCCTGTCTCCTCCGGCGAGGAAGAGGCCGATGTGGTAGTCGTTACTCCCAGGGCAGCTATTGATATTGAAAAGACAGCCGGTCACAGCGAGATCGAGGCCGGTGGCAAGGAGTCATACCTGATCACGGTCATCAACTCCGGGAACCAGGCGCTTTCCAACGTGGTCATTATACTATTACCCCGCAACATTTGCGTTGTCCGCGAGAATGTTACGATTGC
>JASEGY010000192.1 GCA_030019105.1 bacterium
AGAAACCAGGTTTCTTGAAGAAACCTGGTTTCTTCGGTGCTTGAGTGGCCGAAACAATGACCATCGCCCGGATTTCTGATTTCTGATTTCTGATTGGTTTGATTGCTTGATTCCGCAATCCGCAATCCGCAATCCGCAATTGAGCTGACTCCTAACTCGTTTATCAGTAGTTTCCTGAGACTACTTGCTTCAACTTCCACCTTCGCTCTTTCCAGGTCCAATGAGTGGATCTCGTCTTTGATAGAAAGCCCCTTCTTCCGCAGAGAATCCATCTCGTTCTCTATTTGCCGGCACCGCTGGTCTAAGGCATTCTTCTCCTGTTGCTGTTGAGTAAGCGCTGACTCTTTCCCGGCTATTTCCTTAACTAAGGCTGCCATCTCTTGCTCTCGGGCCAATAAAGCCGCCCCCTCTTTTTCCCTTTCTTCCTTTAGACCTGCTTCTTTGCCTGACATATCCCGGAGTGATTTTTCCCATTGTTCCCTTTCCTTGTTTAAGCGGCTTATTGTCTTTGCGGCCTCTTTACTCTGTTGAGTCAGGACAGCCAGACTAATCTTAGTTTGATTCAGGGATTCCCTTTCCTGTTTAAGCTGTTTCTGCCTGTGATCCAATTCTTGCTGACGATTACCTATTCGCGCCTCTTGTTCCCTGCCGTCCTGTTCCCGGGCTTCACATTGCCCGGTCAAATCCTCATTCTCTTTTCTCAAGGCCTCCACTTCATGACCTGATTCTTTTTCCTCCACCACGAGTTGTTCCAGGTGAGACCTACAGCTATCCAGTAGATTCTCGGAGGCCTCTATGTCTTTAGCCAAGGCCACCCTTTCCATCTCAGCCGCCTTTAATTCAGCCTGAGTTGTCCGGAGTTGTTTATCTATTTCAGCCAGAGCAATTGACACCTCTTCCCTTTTTTGTTCAGAGGTCCGGAGATGATTTTTTATCTTATCAATAGCTGTGGCAAGCTCGCCGGCTATTCGTCTGCGGGCTAACAACCCGGTCTCCTTCCCCTTTCCTTTCCCCCCCTGGATCATCCCCCAGGGAGTAATGATTGTGCCGTCAAGGGTAACCCACCGGATTTTGGATTTTGGATTTTGGATTTTGGATTGCGGATTTCCCCTGTCCACTTCGTCCATAATGTCCACTTCGTCCACATCGAATTGCGGATTTCGGATTATCTCGATTGCGGATTTAATGTCTTGAACCACAAGCACATCGGCCAACAAGAAATCCATCAGGGCCTGGCAGCTCGAATCTACTTTAAGTAAGTCCCGTAGCCGGCCTATTATCCCTACTTCACAATCCGAAATCCGCAATCCGAAATCCGAAATCGGGACAATCCGCAATCCGCAATCCGCAATCGGAAATAAGGTCACCCGTCCCCTACTATTTTCTTGCAGATAAGTCAGGATGTCAGCCGCCTGTTCGGTTGTTTCAACCACTACTGCCTCCAGGGCTCTATCCAGGACTGCCTCCAGGGCGGTTTCATACTCGGCCGGCACAGAAATAAAATCGGCGATAAGTCCGCGGACACCAGGCAAATCAGCCTTAAGCACAGATTTTGTCCCCTCGGAATAACCGGCCAATGAATTTTCTAATTCATTTATAGTATTTAGCTTAGCAGAGCTTGCTTCAAGTTGTACTTTAAGTGAGTTGACCTCCTGGTCAAGTTTACATAACTCTTCAGACAGTACCTCTCTTTTCTTTTTTAACTCAGATGTTAATCCCCTGCCCTGCTCAATCTTCTCCTCCCTGGCTTTCACCTTTTCTTTGAAAGAAATTACCTTTTGAGTCAAATCCTGCCGTCTGCTTTCCTCTTTAGTCTTTCTTTGCCGGACAGCCTCTGCTTCCCCTTTCTTTCTCTTCTCCTCTTTAGACAGATTAACCATGTCCCGCTTGATTCGTGCGGTCTCATTAAGATAGTCAATCAGGTCGGCTTTGCGCCCTTCTAACTCTCTTGTCTTCTCTGCTAATTCCTCTTCGGCTTTACCTGATTGGGCCTCAATTTTGGCCAGGTTTGCCTGCTTTTCCTTCAATTCTGCCTCTATCCTCTCCCCTGCCCTCTTCTGACTGAGTATCTGCTCGGTGTGGCGCTCGATAGATTTCTTTGTACGTTCTATTCGGACCTGATTTTCCCCACCCTTCTCTTCCAATGAAGAAAGTCTTTCCTTTGAGCTAAGAACAAGCTTTTCCAGTTGATGATGTTGTTCCTTGTCTTCATCTAAGGATTCTCTGGATATGAACAGTACCGACTTGTTCTTTTCTCTCCTGTCTCTCTCCCCTTTTAAATTGATTTCCAGTTCAGTTGTATTTTTCTCTATCCCGGCAAGTCTGTCCCTTAACTGATCAATCTTATCGGCGAGCCCGGTCTCTTTTGTTTTCAAATAATGATACCTGGCCGTATTTAACTTGATTTCCAGCTCTCTTATCCTTGATTTCAGTTTTTTATATTGCTCCGCCTTTTTGACCTGTCTGTAAAGTGACTTTTCCTGACGTTCCAGTTCCGAAAGGATGTCATTTAATCTGAGCAGGTTTTGGTCTGTACCGGCCAACCTGGCCACTGCTTCTATTTTTTTAGTTTGATAGGCCTTGATCCCGGCAGCTTCTTCAAACACATGACGTCTCTCGATGGGGTTGCTTCTCAGGATAGAATCCACCTTCCCCTGCTCCATCAAGAAATAACCCTTTTCTGAAAGCCCGGTATCAAGGATAACCTCTTGAATATCCTTTAATCTGCATGGCCGGTTATTGAGGAAATACTGGCTTTCTCCGGAGCGAAAGAGACGCCGTTTTATCTCGATTTCGGATTGCGGATTGCGGATTGCGGATTGCGGATTGGGGATTATTCCGATTTCGGATTTTGGATTTTGGATTTCGGATTGTTCCGATTGCGGATTTCTGATTTCTGAATTCTGACTTCTGAATTCTGACTTCTGACTTCTGAATTCTAACTCCTGATTCCTGGGATTATTAAGCCGCAGGACGACCTCAGCCCTTCCAATGCCCGGACGATTAGGGGTTCCATTGAAGATAACATCGGTCATGGCCTTACTTCTGAGCCAACCAGGGGCCTGTTCACCGAGGACCCATCTGATAGCTTCGACAATGTTACTTTTGCCGCAACCATTAGGTCCTACCACAGCCGTTATTCCAGGGGCAAACTCAACCGTTATTTTTTGAGCGAAGGATTTAAAACCGATAATCTCTACTTCTTTTAGTCTGGCCGTCACTATGTTCCTTTCTTGACCCTTATTTTCTTCCAGGTACCGAGATATCTCCTGACGAACTAAATCAAGTTCATCCTCCCCTTACGCACATTTTCTGCTTAGAGTCTATCATATTCTAATAAAGAAGTCAACTATTTTTGTAAACGTTCAGGTATCAGCTTAACCCTAAGAAAACCAGGATTGGAGATGATTGAGGACCGATTTTATCCTTCAATCTCTCCAGAGCAGTTACGGGCTGTATACCAAGCAAAACCGGATACCTGATATCTGAACGCTTACCAGTTGATCACAAAAAAGGCGGGGTGTAATTCACCCCGCCCTACTAACACTCTATAAAACTGACATATTACTTTAAACTTGCAGCCCCCTCTTCCTTCGTAACGCCAACAGCATAACCAGAGCCATTATTACCGTGGCAGCTATTATCCCCCAACCTGTCATAGTGGGAACTGGATGCGAAGTGACAGTGATGAAAACAATATCAACATCCTGACAGCCATTAGCGTCAGTCACTGTAACTGTATAAATAGTTGTATCGCTTGGGGAAGCAGTTGGATTAGCTAAAGTGGGATCATTCAGGCCAATGGTCGGACTCCAGGAATAAGTATAGGGAGGAGTTCCACCTGAGGCTGTTGGTGAACCGCCGATTACTACTGAATTGCCAAAAGCAATCGTCTGATCCAATCCAGCACTGGCTGTTGGATTTGGATTTACTGTCACTACCACGCTATCGGTAGCCTGGCAGCCGTTGGCGTCGGTCACCGTGGCGGTATAGGTTATGGTTGCCCCTGGTGATGCGGTGGGGTTGGCCGCGGTCGAACTACTTAAGCCTGTGGCCGGACTCCAGCTATACGTATAAGGTGGTGTGCCGCCTGATGCTGTTGGTGAGCCACCAATTACTACTGACCCGCCACTGCAGATTGTCTGATCCGATCCGGCATTGGCTGTCGGGTTTGGATTGACCGTCACGACCACGCTATCACTAGCCTGCAAACCGTTATTGTCGGTCACCGTGACGGTATAGGTTGTGGTTGACCCCGGGGATGCGGTAGGATTGGCCACGGTCGAACTACTTAAGCCTGCAGCCGGGCTCCAACTGTATGTATAAGAAGATGTACCGCCTGAGGCTGTTGGCGCACCGCCAATTCCTGCTGAACCGCCACTGCAGATTGTCTGATCTGATCCGGCATCGGCTGTCGGGGTGAGAGGAGGAGGACCCACTAGTACGTCATCGGCAGCCTGGCAGCCGTTAGCGTCGGTCACTGTGACGGTATAGGTTGTAGCCACCCCTGGTGATGCGGTAGGATTGGCCACGGTCGAACTACTTAAGCCTGTGGTTGGACTCCAACTGTATGTATAAGGTAGTGTGCCGCCTGAGGCTGTTGGTGAGCCTCCGATTACTACCGGGGTGGTTGGCTGATTCGGCCCGGCATCGGCTATTGGATTTGGATTAACCGTCACTACTACAGTATCGGTAGCCTGGCAGCCGTTGGCGTCGGTCACCGTGGCGGTATAGGTTATGGTTGCCCCTGGTGATGCGGTGGGGTTGGCCGCGGTCGAACTACTTAAGCCTGTGGCCGGACTCCAGCTATACGTATAAGGTGGTGTGCCGCCTGATGCTGTTGGTGAGCCACCAATTACTACTGACCCGCCACTGCAGATTGTCTGATCCGATCCGGCATTGGCTGTCGGGTTTGGATTGACCGTCACGACCACGCTATCAGTAGCCTGCAAACCGTTATTGTCGGTCACCGTGACGGTATAGGTTGTGGTTGACCCCGGGGATGCGGTAGGATTGGCCACGGTCGAACTACTTAAGCCTGCAGCCGGGCTCCAACTGTATGTATAAGGAGATGTACCGCCTGAGGCTGTTGGCGCACCGCCAATTCCTGCTGAACCGCCACTGCAGATCGTCTGATCCGAACCGGCATCGGCTGCCGGGTCACTTCCAACCGTGACATTTCCCCCAAATTCCGAGCTGCCGTGGGTACTCAGCCAGGATGTAGCCGTGATCCAGTCACTCGAAGTCACGCCCTTGCCGGAGACGTCTATGTCGCAATCAAACTTACCATTGGCATCGGCGGTACATGAACCTAAATAAGTCTCACCCTCGCCGTAGCCTGCCGCCTGCACATCGGCAATGAAGAACTCTACCGTTGCGCCGGCAAAATTTGCACTGCCGCTGCCGGCCCCGATGTAACCTTCCACACTTAAGATATTACCGCTTAGACTGGCCGAGGCAATAACCGGATGGTCAATCTCATCATTAGCCACACCCGTATTGAATCCTCCGTCATTTGCATTTGTGCCGCAATCACACCAGCCGGCTTCCAGGATATCGATCCCTAACTGACAACTGCTCCCGCAACCGCATTCGCTTCCAGTGTTACCGTTGCTGTAGATCGAGTTTTGGGTGATCCGGTTTCTGTCAGCGCTACTTCCACGTATCTTAATGCCAACAACGGAGTTATAGGCAATCATATTGGTTGAGATGAGATTGTCCTGGGCATCCTCGAGGACTATTCCCCCGCAATAATTTCCATTCGGAGCGCCGCTGGTTTCAAGGCCAATGTAATTGCCGGTAATAGTATTAAAATCGCCCCCAGCTACCTCGATGCCCTCTCCCCCGGTATGGTCGGTATTGACAAAGACATTGGTCTGGCCTGGTCCCGTACCGCCAATGGTGTTATGATTACCATTGATCGTGATGCCATCATCACCGGTATTTACAATCCGGACACCGTACATCGCACAATAATTGCCACTAAAGACCAGGCCTTCGTTGTTGCCTCCGCCAGTTGCATCAAGGGTGATTCCTGGTGTATTGTTAACCGTATCCCAAATATTAGAGGCATCAATGGTGGTGGAATTATCAGTCAGATCAGGTAACACACTATTGATACTAATAGTTCCTCCCTGGAGGGAGCTATCAAAGAGAATCGTATCCGCTCCCGCATTATTGGCTTGCTGGATAGCCCAGCGAAAAGAGCCTGCACCTGAGTCATTGAGGTTAGTGACGGTATAATTCATTGCCCGGCTTGTTACAGGTAAGCATAAAAGGCTGACAAGGAGAAAGGTGAAAATAGAATATCTCTTTGGGTAAATACGAGTAGTTGAGCAGATATCCGAATCCCCCCAAAGTTTAAATCTCCTACTGCCAGGATCCTTTCGTTTATTCATAGAAACAACCCCCTTTAATTTAAGATAGACTTTTGCTCAGCACTCTACTTTAGTTGAAGAACTTGTGTGTAGCATAGTGTATCAGTGGAGACAAGCGACATGACCTTTCCGAAAGCTTGAAGCTTTCGGAAAGGTAAATGCTTGTCCATAATCATTATAGCAATTTTCATGCCAAGTGATCCATATTTTTAATCCAGGCATCCTAAGTTAATTAGCCGAAAGGGCTTAAGCAAATAAAAAATTGGCATATGCACTTGACTCCCGTTGATTTTTCCTAACATAATAAAAACTTATGGATTATGTATATTTATGGGGAGCACTGTTTCCGACAGTTATGATTAAGACACAACATGTTGCAATGAAATGAGTTATAAATGATAGTCTGCCATTATTACGGTAAGCATTCAGTGAAACCGTGTTGCAAAAAATGTAAAATTACTTTACATGAGC
>JASEGY010000193.1 GCA_030019105.1 bacterium
TAAAGGATTAACTCCAAAAGCTACATAGCCTATCTTGAATTCGCTTACCCCAAAAAATTTATCTTAAGAGCTATAAATGAAAATATTACACGTATTAAACCATTCACTACCCCATTATCTGACAGGCTATAGCATTCGAAGCAAATATATCGTGGAGTTCCAGAAAAAACTGGGTCTTTCACCGGCAGTAATCACCTCGCCTAAACACAGTAAAGGGACCGAAGATATGGATATGGTTGATGGAATCCCTTATTATCGGTCCCGAATAAGCGCCTCGAAACACATTCCTTACTTAACTGAATTAACTATAATGAAGTCCCTTCAGAGGGATATACTCTCCCTTTTTAAAGAGCATCCTTTTCAGATCATCCACGCCCATTCGCCTGTTTTATGTGGGAGGCCTGGCCAATTAGCCGCCAAAAGCCTCAATATCCCCGTTATCTATGAGGTTAGGGCATTGTGGGAAGAAGCGGCGGTAGAAAGCGGCATCTCTGTGACCGGCTCCCTTAGATACCACTTGACCAGGCTTATTGAATCATCTCTCTTGAGAAAAGTTAATATGGTTACTACTATTTGCCAGGGGTTAAAGGATAATTTGGTTCAGAGGGGCCTGAATGAAGAAAAGATCGAGGTCATCCCCAACGGGGTTGACACCTTAAAGTTCTATCCCCGGCATAAAAAATGGGATGTCCTGGAAACATATCGATTGACTCACAAGTTAGTCGTAGGATTTATCGGCAGTTTCTTTAGATTTGAAGGGCTGGAATTTCTGGTCAGGGCGGTTCCAAAGATTTTAAAGAGATATCCGGAGACACGCTTTCTCTTGATCGGAGGTGGTGAAGAGGAAGAGAACCTGAAGAAGATGGTTACGGACATGGAGATAGGCAAAGAGGTCATCTTTACCGGTCGAGTGCCCCATGATCAAATCCTGGACTATTACTCTATTGTTGATATTTTTGTCTATCCTCGAATTAATACCCCGCTTACTAATATGGTGACCGGCCTCAAGCTGCTGGAGGCAATGTCTCTGGAAAAGGTGGTTCTCGCCAGCGATGTGGGGGGTAATAAAGAGCTGGTTAAAGATGGCCGGACAGGTATGCTTTTTCGGGCAGAGGATGTAGATGACTTAGTTTTAAAATGTTCTGATTTGATCAGCAATGAAAACCGGAGGAAAACCATGGCTATGGAAGCCCGGCGTGATATGGTCAATCACCGGGATTGGGCCAAAATTGTCCCTAAGTATCTGGAGGTATATAATAAATGCTTAAGATCATCAATGTAGTTGGCGCCCGGCCGAATTTTATGAAGATTGCCCCTCTAATGGATGAAATGAAAAAGCATGCCCGGATTAGGCCCATCTTGCTCCACACAGGGCAGCATTATGATGATAAGATGTCGGATGTATTTTTTGAGGAATTACGGATATCTAAACCGGACATCTACCTGGGAGTTGGTTCAGGAAGCCATGCCGAACAAACCGCCAAAGTAATGATGGAATTTGAGCGGGTAGCGCTTCAAGAGCGGCCGGACTTAATTGTTGTCGTAGGAGATGTGAATTCAACCTTAGCCTGCAGCTTAGTGGCCGCAAAGCTTCTTATCCCTGTGGCCCACGTTGAGGCCGGCTTGAGGAGCTTTGACCGGACTATGCCCGAAGAAATCAACCGGTTAGTCACTGATTCTCTGAGCGACTATCTTTTTACTACCTGTGAAGAGGCGAATAAAAATCTTCAGCAAGAAGGAATATCTGAGGAAAAGATTTTCTTTGTAGGCAATGTGATGATCGATACCCTCATGAAAAATATAGAACGGATAAAATCACGTGACACCCTGGAAAAGTTAGGTCTGGCAGGCCGAGCCGGCCTGGCGGACCGAGCCGGTCCGGCTGCCCGGGATTTTGCTGTATTAACCCTTCATCGGCCAGGCAATGTAGACGTAAAAGAGACCTTTAGGGACATTCTGGGCGCCCTGGATGAACTTCAGACTAAGATTAAGATTGTCTTTCCCATCCATCCCCGCACCACCAAGCAGCTCAAAGAATTCAAACTCTGGGAGATGGCGAAGGGGATGAAAAACCTAATGTTAATAGACCCCCTCGGTTACATCGATTTTCTATCCTTAGTCAGTCAAGCAAAATTAGTCATGACTGACTCAGGTGGTCTTCAAGAAGAAACAACTGTGTTAGGAATCCCTTGCCTCACCCTGAGGGAAAATACAGAAAGACCAATTACCGTTAGTGAGGGGACAAATGTTGTCGTAGGCATGAATAAGGACCGGATTATTCAGGAGGGACTCAAAATTCTGAACGGGGCGGGGAAAATGGGACAAAGACCAAAGCTCTGGGATGGTAAAGCGGCCACCAGGATAATGAATATCTTGATAGAGCAGTTAGGCCTTGTTCATCGTTTGGGCTATTCGGTGGTGTCCTAAGGGACGTGGAAAAAATAAAGTATCCCAAAGGACAAAAGCCGCTTTTAGGGTAACACTGCAAGCTTATAGTCTGTAGTGGCAGAGCTTGCTCTGCTTCAGCCGAAATAGGCAAAGCAAGCTTTGCCACTACCTCTCCAACATGTTACCTGTAGGCCTTGTCCATCGTTTGGGCAATGGGATCAATTTTGTAGTGGTCGAGCTTGCTCGACATTACGGCAGAGCAAGCTCTGCAACTACAACACCCAATTTGCTCAAGCACTTTTTGCCCAAACGATGGATAAGGCCTACCTGTAATTAAACCATACCGGATATTTTATTTTTTCCGAGTCCCTAACAGCTTTCGTAGAGCGGGAAGCGTTTTTTTGTGGAGAGAAGAGGGATGATCAAAAAGGAACAAATCAAAACTTACTTGAAAAAAATGGATGAGATATTGTGTTCTATGGGCGTAACAGGAGAGTTGTGTCTATACGGTGGGTCTGTGATGTGTTTAGTTTACAATGCAAGACCAAGCACAAAGGATGTTGATGCTATTTTTGAACCGGCGCAAAAAATTCGAGAAGCAGTAGAATGTGTAGCTGAAGAATTCGATCTGAGAAAAGACTGGCTTAACGATGCTGTAAAAGGCTTTCTTGTCAGTCATCCCAAAAAGATATTATTCAATTGGCCTAATTTAAAGGTCTATCGGGCCGAGCCTGAGTACTTATTGGCCATGAAGGCCCTTGCCTCCAGAGTGGATGGAACAGACAAAGAGGATATCCTGTTTCTTATAAAGGAATTAGACATTAAGTCAAAAGATGAAGTCTTTAATATCATTGAAGAGTATTATCCACGCAAACGCATCAAGCCGGTAACCCAATTTTTTATTGAGGAATTGTTTGAAAAATGATGTCTACAATTAAAGAAGTTAAGCAGGAGATAGTGGAAGATCCAAAGAACTGGATAATTCACTTTATGGATTTTGTGGACGATTTCCGTTACTACAAGGACTTATCTTTTGTTTCCAAACCCTTTGATTTTGACAATGAGAGGATCGATGCACTTCTGACTGCTACAATTGAATATCTATGTGATGAGCTTGGATTGGAGCCGCCGGAATGGGTAGAAGAAGCGCCTTCATGTAAATATCCCTGGTTTGTGTCAGGCATGGAGAATTTAAAGGCCATTGCCATAGTGGAAAGTCCGCTTCGGTTCAGGATGCGTAAGATATTCACTCTTGGAAATTTTTTGAGCAGAACGTAGCTGTGGAGCGCCAAATTTAAAATGAGTTTTTGACAGTATCTATACTCAGCACGGTCATAAATAGTGATTTTGAATAGGTTGTAGGTTGTAGGTTGTAGGTTGTAGAAGTAACTTACAACCTACAACTTACAACCAAATTACCCTGAGTTATTGAGAAGATACAAAATCGCAGATTATGCCCGCGTTGAATATATCTCACCATTCGCTCAATAAAATTAGGAAGATCTTGATCGGTATCCCTGGTCTGGACACTCAGCTTTAATGGGGAAGATAGAAAGGCCCTGGCAGAATTCAGCAGAGGTATTGGTCAGATTTGGAAAAGAAATAAAGAAGGCCCGAGATAGTTACAAAAGATTTGTAGAAGAAGGAATCAAGCAAGGGAAAAGGCCGGAACTTATAGGAGGAGGATTGATGATTCTGTTGATTTAGTCTGATATTGGCTATAACACATTGAAAATGGTAGAACTTTTTTGAAAAAAAATCTTGACAGAAAGGAAGTGGGATGCTATAATTGGATACAGAAATGGAAACCGTTATCATTAAGGAGTAAAGATTATGCCAGGTCCTCCGTGGTGGAGTGGTAAATTCAGGGAGTGCGGGTGCCGGGTGACCATACCCAGACAGGCTATTCTGGATATCTTGACCGGCACATCTGAACATCTGAGCGCAGAAGATATCTATATGGCCGTGCATAAGGAATATCCCGCCATTGGCCTGACTACGATCTATCGAACCCTGGACTTGTTGGTCCGGATGGGCATGGTCTTTAGATTTGATTTTGGTGATGGAAGAAATCGATATGAGCTGATAGAGGAAGGTAAGAAGGAGCATCACCACCATCTGGTCTGTACCGGCTGTGGTCGGATAATTGACTACACTGATTTTATAGAAGATGAAGTCAGACTCTTTAAGCAAGTTGAAGAAGTCCTCTCGAAGAAGCATAATTTTGAGATTACCTCCCATCAGGTTCAATTCTTAGGCCAATGTAGTAAGTGTCAGTAGTCAGAAATCAGAAGTCAGAAGTCAGAAGTCAGAAGTCAGGAGTCAGAATTTTTTGCGGCGGGAGGAGCCATATTTTTTTTAACCCATGAATGAAAGTGGTTGTCATTAGCGAGAACGGTCAATAACAACAGTGATTGCGGGATGCGGAATTGGATAAACAAGGCTAAAGTGCAAGCGACCAAACCCAAATCCGCAATCCAAAATCCGCAATGAGGAAAGGAGGTGATTAAAGATGCCGGCAGGAAATGGAACTGGTCCGATGGGAGTGGGACCGATGACCGGAAGAGCAGCAGGCTACTGCGCTGGATACCCGGTACCAGGTTTTGCCAATCCCGTTCCAGGACGTGGATTTGGTATGGGTTTTGGCCGGGGTGGAGGCTTTGGCCGGGGTCGAGGCCGAGGCCCTGGCGGGTTTGGTTTCGGCCGCGGTGGGGCGTATCCTTATGCAGCGCCGTCAGAAGGAATGCCCTATGCGTACCCAAATGCACCAATAATGACTCAAGGGCAAGAGGCGGATATGCTCAAGGCCCAGGCTGAAGGTTTGAGTAGTGCCTTAGAGGATATCAACAAGCGAATCAGCGATCTTGAGTCCCAGGCCAGGAAGCAGTGAGGCAAACCCCGCACCCATACAAAGGTGCAGGGTAAAGACGGGGGTGGGCAAGGATCCGGCCTGCTCCTGTCAAACCTCAAGAGGTAGAAGAGTGTAAGAAAGTATCTGGAGAAAGGGGTCAATTATGGAAGAGAAGAAAGAGATATTAAAGGAGTTGGGAGAGCATTTGCCCTACTCTATCTTTGGGGTGATTACAGGATTGGTTTTGTTGGGTATCCTGAGTTTTATCGGGGTCCTGGTGGGAGGAGAGGAACGCTTGCCTGTGGCATCAGAGGAGCTGTTTCATATCTTTCACCCTGTCCACATGTTGCTTTCTGCCTGCGTGACCACGGCCATGTTCTGGAAGCATGAGACAAGGTTCGTAAAGGCCCTGATTATTGGTGTGGTGGGTTCAGTTGGGCTGTGCGGGATGAGTGACATCCTGCTTCCATTTATGGGTGGTACTCTCCTGGGGATCAAGATGCACCTTCATGTCTGTATCCTGGAACATCCGGGAATAATCCTACCTTTTTTGACAGTCGGTCTTTTCGTGGGTTTTCTTATCCCCGGGGTAATCGAGAAAAGCACCCAGTATTCCCACTCTATGCATGTTCTGGTAAGCTCAATGGCCTCTATCCTCTATTTAGCCTCATTCGGCTTTACCGGGTGGATGCATCATAGCGGAACTATCTTCATAATCACCATTCTGGCCGTGATGATCCCCTGCTGCATTAGCGACATAGTCTTTCCCTTGATCCTGACCAGAAGGGAAGAATAGTATTTTTAGGCAGCGTAGCCAGGTAGCTAAGCAATTGAAAATATATAACTGCTGTAACTACTCAGCCTCTATATAGTAGTCTTAACTGTTAAAACCACAACATATTGTGGTCAGATGTTTAAAAGTTAGCTAAAATTCCTAAAGAATGGCTTTCTATGTAACCTATAAAAGTAGACAAACCACAATATATTGTGTTCTGTAAGTTTCAAAAATCAATATCTGGTGGCTGAGTAGTTACTAACTGCTACACCTTGCCATATCCTTACTTGATGTCCAAAGAGTAAGTTTGCTCACGTGTAAAGGTTGTTTATTTTCGCTTACTAAGGCAGGGGTCTGCAAAATCTCCATCCCCGGTGCAAATCCGGGCGCTGCCTCCAGATTTAAAGGAGGTGATTGGGATGAAAGTAGCCATAACCGCACAGGAAGGTTCAATGGATTCGATGGTTGACCCACGGTTTGGACGGGCAAGATTCTTTGTTGTCTGTGATACTGAAACAGACGGTTTTGAGGTAGTGGATAATCAACAGAACCTCAATGCCGCTCAAGGAGCAGGTATCCAGGCCGCCCAAAATGTAGTTAAAGCCGGGGCTGAGGCAGTCATCACCGGTAACTGTGGCCCAAAGGCATTTACGACCCTGCAAGCAGCCGGGATCAAAATCGTTATTGGGGCGGAAGGGAAAGTCTCTGAGATGCTGGAGAAGTTTAGGCGGGGCGAATGCCGATATGCAGAAGATGCCAATGTAGAAGGGCATTGGGCATAAGTGTAATTTTGAACAATAAATTTCCTTTAATTTGAGGAATAAATTAGCCCGAAAA
>JASEGY010000194.1 GCA_030019105.1 bacterium
AACCTACAACTTACAACCTATTCAAAATCACTATTTATGACCGTGCTGAGTATAGTTATCCATCCTCAAAGAAACAGACAGAGGGCTAAAAAAGGCCGATTAAGCAAGATTATCAATGATTACTGGATATATTTTGATTATTTGGTGTTATATAAGCCTAAACAACTCTTTCAGTTTGGCCGATAGAGTTAATAAGACGTAAGCGGAGGGTTTGCCCTTCGAGAAGTTGTCAAGGATAGATAGACTTCCACGGATGGTGTTTAAATAAGGCGAAAGATATATTAGAGGGCTTATCACCAGCGTGGAAGTTTAGACTGCAGTGATAAGCCGTTTTTATTTTTATATTAAGGAATCCGCAGGTACCCGCAAATTTCAAGAATTTCATCCTGTAAATCTGCGAGAATCTGCGTCCTAAATAAAAATCCACAAAGAAAGGAGGGATCAAAAAGGCGGTTGTTTTTAGCGGGCTCTTTCCAGTGACTATTAGCAGGCTTTGAAAAAGGGGGATGGGCAACTAATTCATTCTATAAAATAAGAGGTTGCCGATTACACCCTCCACATTTTCAATGGTTGCGGAAAGGATGTTTTCTTGAAGCTGTCCGGGTTCCACTCTTTCTTCCATTATACACACGCACCCGTGGAAAAAAGAGAGGATGTCTCATTGGAACCAAAGGGAAGGAAGGGAATATATTATATATACTTATGCCGCCCCTTTTTCTGAGGATAGTCTTCAAGGCTTGAATTTTGAGGGAAATTCAAGGTCTAAAGTCAGCCCAAGGAGGAAACCTTGTAAAAAGGCTGCAGGCTCAGCCCTTCTCAAAACAGGGAGGACTTGGGAAGAACAAAAAAAAATATAAAAAACCAGGGAGGGTTTAAAAGTGAGAGTAGTTCATAATCCATCAGCGATTAATTCTCATCGTAACTTATCATCGACAAACAGGGCATTATCCAAGAATCTAGAGCGGATGTCGAGCGGTTTAAGGATAAACCGGGCTAGCGATGATGCCGCCGGATTGGCTATTGCCCAACGGGTAGACACGCAAGTTTTAGGACTGGAACAGGGCATCCGAAATACCCTGGACGGAATTTCTGTTATTCAGACGGCTGAGTCCGGAATGCAGGAAATTCAAGCTATGCTCCAGCGTATGAGGGTCCTGGCCATCGAATCGGCCAACGGGTCGGCAAGTGCGGCAGACAGAGAGATGATCCAGGCCGAGATCGATCAGTTATTAGAATCAGTTGACAGTCAGGCCAAGGCGGTTGAGTTCAACGCCATGAAGCTGCTCACCGGGGACTTCTCAAAAGACGCCCCGGCGATGTATAAAGCCGGTCGAAGCAGTTATGAGAGGGCGCGGGATGATTCAAAAACTATTGACATCTATGCGACTTTCTCTAACGCCGGATTTGAAAAGACGGATGGAGTAACTCAATTATCCGGCAAGGTAGATACAGTAAATGATGATGCCATCGGTGGTTTTGTCGAGATCAATGATGCCAGATTCAGCTTATCTGATTATGACTCGGTCAATGATTTTATGCAGGCCATAAATGAGTCTGTCCAGGCTAATGCCACCATCACTTATGATGTCTTGACCGACAGGTTTAGTATTGTCTCAGATACTCCGGAGACGCCTCTGCGGCTCTATCAGTCAGCAGGGTCAGGGATCACGCCTTTCTTTACCGCGGCCAGGATAGATACAGGAACCACTACGGCCCCGGGGCCGAGGGCTCAGGCCATCAGCCAATATGAGGCCGCAAACCAGACCAATAACGCCGTAGGCACCTTGAATACCCATATCCTTGATCTGGAAAAGGGCTGGGCCTCGGCGGAAAACCAGGGGGCCGGCTTTGATACCAATGTTGATGGAACTGTTGCCATCAACGGTGTCCAATTCTCGGTGGCTGACTATGCTACGGTGCGTGAATTTATGAACGCCATCAATAACCACGCCGAAGCGGATGTCACCATTGAGTACGATGTCAAATGGGATCAGTTTACCATTACCAGAGATACGGTCGGCAAGGATATGACCCTTTCGGCGGTATCAGGAAACAATAACTTCTTTTACGAAATCAGCATCCTTGACCGGGAAGGTGAAAATGAGATAACCGGCAACACCGGCTGGGAGACCAATGGCGATTCTAACAGCGCCAAGGTAAACAATTCAAACGTCTTCCGGGCTCCAACCTGGCATGCCATGGCAGAAAGCCTCTACGAGGTCCGGCAGGATGACAAGGAGGCCGAGAACAACTCTGCTAATGACCCTGTCCAGGAGATTATCAAAAAGGATAAGGTCAATCTTAACTACGGGGTAAATGACACCGGGCAAAAGGTTAGCGCCAACTTCAACTCGCTTTACAGCGTGGCCTGGCAGGGTAAATTCAACCGCGATCTCGATGGCGACGGCAATACGGATAATGCCGCTTTAGCCGAGCGAGTCTCTTCAGCCTGGCAGAATGATTATGCGACTCATGATGCCGGTACGGCAGTTACCGTTGACTTTGACGGCGTAGTTGCTTATAATGGAGATCAGTTGGCCAACTTCGACCGTGACATCACGGGTAGTATCACGGTTAACAACGCCACCTTCTCTATTGCTAAGTATAACAACGTCAACGAGTTAATGGCGGCGGTCAATGCCAGTGACGATGCCAATGCCACTATGGGTTACGACACCATCAATGACAAATTCTGGATTCGCTCGGATGATGGTTCGGACCTGTTCCTGGCCGAGCATAAATCTACCGCTGGTTATGGCTTCTTTGAAGAGGCCAATATCAAGGCCGGGCCGGACGGGACCACGTATAAACACACTACCCCGGCCAATGAAAACTGGCGGTTTGAAGGGATGGTATTCCACGTCGGGGCCAACAAAGACCAGGTAGTAGCAACCAATATTGCGACTATCTCCACCAAGTCCCTGAAGATCGATGTCTTAAAGGACAACGGGGTAACAACCAGCTTTGCCTCTGAGTCGGCCATCCGACTCCTGCGGGATGCCATCGATTCCGTCTCTATGGAACGGGCCAACCTGGGCGCTATCCAGAACAGGTTGGAGCATCATTTGAACTATAATGAAATTGCCCACGAGAACCAGACAGCCAGCTTGTCAAGGATCAGGGACCTGGATTTTGCCGAGGAGAGCATTGTCTTTGTCAAGAACCAGATACTGCTTCAGTCTTCAACGGCTATGCTGGCTCAGGCTAACGCGCTTCCCCAGAATGTCCTGGCCTTAATCGGCTAAAAGACAGCAGTTAGAAACCAGGTTTCTTGAAGAAACCTGGTTTCTAAAGACAGACCTGAGTTGAGTGAAGAGTAAAACAGGGGAGGGGTTTTAAACATACGCCCCTCCCCTCTACCGATTTCGGATTGCAGATGGCGGATTGCGGAATGAGACAAAAGAAAACAATAGCCTTCATAAAAGCTAAAGGTAGTGACGCTATCCACACTCAGGAGTTAATCCTTTAGGATTTCATTATGAAAGGCTAAAGCCTAAAATCCGAAATATAGCTTGCTTTAGCTTTCGTGTGCCTCATTGAAAGAAAATCCGCAATCCGAAATCAGAAATCCGAAATGAGAAAAGGAGGTGACAAAAAATGGAGCTTGAAACCTTGCAAGAAATAGCGCCGTTATTGAACAAGATACCCCCTTCTGCCCTGGCCGACTTAGACAAAATAGAAGATTTAGGCCTGAAGGGAATAGAAGACCGGAAAACTCAAAAAGTGAGCGATGAAGATTTGACCAGGGCAGTTGATGTACTCAACGAGACTTCAAGGGTTTACGACCGTGGGATTCGTTTTTCTGTCGATGAGGAAACTGGCCGGCGGGTGGTGAGTATTATTAACCGTGAGACAGACGAAGTCGTGCGAACTATTCCCTCGGAACAGATGTTAGACCTGGTGGCTGCTATTCACAATCTGATGGGGGTCATGATGGACAAGAAGGCCTAATGATTGCGGATTACGGATCAGGGTAACTGCTCAATATCTTGTGGAAAGTAGGTAGCCGTTTACGGCTCGAAATTGGGAATTAGAAATTAGAAAGTATGAAGGCCCAATTTCCAATTTCTAATTTCAACATTCCGTGAACACTTATCGTCTTTGCGAGAGTTCCACACTTTATTGAGCAATTACGGATTAGGGTTAAGTTAAAGCTGATTTAAGCCGATAAAGATAATAAGGGTTTCCTCGCTCGATGAGGAGAGAAAACTCTAATGACCTCTTTCTACGGAGAGAAAGAAGGAGATAAAGATGTCAACTTCCATTTTGGCAGGTATAGGCTCAGGGATGATGTCGGGCATCGACACGGAACAACTTGTCGAGGCCTTAATAACTATAGACCGGCACAAAGCAGTTAAGTGGGAAGCCGAGAAAACAAGCAACGAGCTTAAGACGCAGTCTCTGCTGGATATTAACACCAAGCTGCTGACTCTCCAAACCAGAAGCACTTCATTGCTTTCGAAAACCCTTTTTGAAACAAAAAAGGCGACCGTAACGGATGAGGACATCTTCTCTGCTGCGGTGAGCAGTAACGCGATAGCAGGTTCTTATAATATCGAGGTTCTTCAATTAGCCACTCCTTCCGTTAGTCAAAGCACAGGAGAGTTGAATGATACGACCGGTATCGGCACTAATGCCTTTAAGAGCCAGGGAGAGGTAGTCAGGGGCAGGGGAAAGATAGATACCTCCAAATCTTTTAAAGATGCCGGCTTTGAACACGCGATTGACGGTTCGGTAACCATCAGCGGTAATGGCGGGACGACCAAAGAGACCTTCTATTTAGCTGCCTACGATACGGTTCAGGACTTTTTGGACGATGTTTCCACCTCAGCCAATTCCAAAGTAAACCTACTTTATGATGCCAACCAGGACGTCTTCACCATTAACTCTGATGTTGGCAGCACAGTGATCTTTTCTGCTGCCGGAACCAATGATTTCTTTAAAGAAGTCAATCTCTCGAGGGGTGTAGTAGCTGATGCCAAGCTATCCGATGCTGATTTCGGCGTCAATGATGTAGATGCGTTAAGCGCCGGCTCCTTCAGGGTAAATGGGGTTAAGATCACCTGGGATGCCGATACGGACAGTTTAAATACTATTTTATCCAGGATAAACAATTCTACGGCCGGAGTAACTGCCTTTTATGATCCTGACCTGGATAAAATCGTTCTTACCTCAAAGTCAGGCGGCGCCGCGCCTATCTCAGTGATTGACGAGCAGGGAACTTTTGCGGCTAATTCTTTGAACCTGAGTTCTACTTATACCGAAGGCCAGGTGGCCAGGATCAAGGTTAATGGTTCGGATGTAATAGAGAAGAATTCTAACACCTTTACTTTAGGGAGCGGGCTTACCCTTAACTTAAAAAAGCTTGGCTCGGCGACCGTAAACGTAACCCAGGACACTTCAGGGGCGGAAACAGCCATAAAAAGCTTTGTCGAAGAGTTTAACGCCATCATAGATATTATTAATAAAGAGACTGTTCTCGACCTTGAATCTAAGAAAAAGGGCATCTTACAGGGCAGCAGTGCGGTCGAGAATATTGCCCACCGGCTCCTCAGCCTGGCAACTGATCGCTACAATATAAAGACTGCCCTGACCAGCAGCCAGCAAGTTACTAATAAGAGAGATACAGGGATAGATAAAACCAAATCCTTTAACGCCGCCGCTTTTGATACTACTCCGGATGGAACCTTGACCATCAACGGAGCGGCCTTCTCTATTGGGGATTATTCTACGGTAGAGAATTTTATGCATGCCATAAACGACTACCAAAAGAGCAGTACCGGCACAGGGGTCAGCGTGACGGTAAGTAACTCCTGGGCCACCTCAGGATTGGGCTTTACTCCAGGCTCAGGTGACAAAGCAACTATTAATGGAGCCACCTTTAACCTGAGTAACTATACTACTGTCAGCGAGTTTATGCAGGCCGTAAATGATTCCACTCAGGCTGATGCCACCATAACTTATGCCAATAACCGGTTTACTATTAGGCGTGATACGGCAAATAGAGAGCTGGACCTGGCGGAAGAGGGAACAGATAAGTTCTTCTCAGCGGCCAGGATTTCAGTGCTTGATCCGGAAGTTACCATCTCTTACAGCCAGTCTGAGGATAAATTTAAAATTGAAGCCAATACTCAGGGGGCGGCTATCATCCTTTCTGCTACAGGGACAAACGACTTCTTGAGTGAGGTCAATATCACTGCTGGAACTTATACTTCTCCGTCCTTAGATTCCGCCCTTGATGAGTTAGCTGAAATAGGTATTACGACCGGCAGCTTCGATGATAAGAAAATGAGGGACAAGTTAGTTATTGATGAGGCCAAATTAAAGGATGCCCTCTTAGCAAACCCGCAGAAAGTGCAGGACCTTTTTGGTAAGGATACGGATGGTGATTTAGTTAAGGATTACGGCGTCGGCTTTTCCTTTAAGGAATTTTTGAAGCTTCAAACTAAGACCGGTGGAGAGACAACCCGGGGGATCATTAGAGGAGAGATTAATCTTCTCAGCCAACAGAATAAACGGATCGATGAAGATATCAGTGACCTGGACCGCAGACTGGAAATGAAGGAGGTACGACTGCGCAGACAATTCACAGCAATGGAACAGGCCTTCGCTCAGTCACAAAGTGTAATGCAGAACCTGCAAAGGATAGGGGCTTTGAATAATAACAATCGCAAAAAATAAATCGAAACAATAATTTGTTTAATAGGGATATCGATACAAAACCGGCCAAAGGAGGAGCCTAATTTGAGGCGACTCCTTTTTTGTTTGGGGATTAGTAGGTATAGTGCTTAAGAAAAAGATTTTGGGGTTGGTTGAAGATTGGAGTTTAGGC
>JASEGY010000195.1 GCA_030019105.1 bacterium
GGAGTAAAGGGGGAAAGAAGGATCGTCCGGCTTATTTTACTTATGACTACACAGGCTTCAATCACTTTGAATATGAGCTGAGGGCCAGAGATACAGGCCAGGTTATAGGAGCCTATAATCAGGGGGCCTGGGGGAATGTGGGCGACCTGTCCTTAAAAACTACTGGTTGGCAGCCGGTGAACATTGACCTCTCTGCATATCAGGGAAGGCCGTTGAGGTTAAGCCTTAACTGTGGCGGGACTGGAGACACGCTATATGCGACATGGTGCTATATTGATGGATTAGCGACACATGCCGTTCCGACATCAGGCTGTGCCCCCCTGGCAGTGAACTTCAACTCCTTGTTCAGTGGGGATATCATCTCCTGGTGGTGGGATTTTGGGGCATCGTTTCATCCTGCTGGTAAATAACAGGAGATCGCTTTACACTTTTTCCCGAGATTAGGGCGAGAGAAACCAGGTTTCTTCAAGAAACCTGGTTTCTGGGTCTGTGCGCTCCACCCCAAAAGTGTAAAGTTGCTATTTAGGCGCTTTGAAACGATGCCAAATCTTGCTTTGCCTATTTCGGCTAAAGCAGAGCAAGCTCTGCTACTACAAACTATAGTCTCTCGGTGTTACCCTAACTCGGCTCTTTTTGAACCATGCCGAAATTGGGCTTGCACGCTTTCTCCAATTTCCAATTTCCAATTTCCAATTACGGCTACTACTACAGAGAAGCAACCGCTTCCCTCACTTCATCAATAATCCAGGGCGGAGTAGATGCTCCGGCTGTTATCCCTACCTTCTGTTTATCTCTAAACCAGGCCGGGTCTATCTGAGCAGCCACCTCAACATGATGAGTCTCACATCCGGCCTGATGGCATATCCGAGCCAGGCGGGTGGTATTGGCGCTGTTATATCCGCCAACAACCAGCATTAAATCTACCTTCCCGGCCAGATCAAGAGAGGCGGTTTGTCTTTGTGACACGGCATCACAAAGGGTATTGTATACTCGAAGTTCTTCTACCCTTTTAATAAGGAAAGCAGCGAGAGATTCAAGGTTTGCAAGGGTCTGGGTGGTCTGGGCAATAAGTCCTATCCGCTTTCCGCAAGATATGCCTTCTGCTTCTTTTACTCCTTCGACCACATGCGCTTCATTGTTTACTGTTTCAATGATACTTTCTATTTCCGGATGATGCTTCTCTCCCAGAATGACGAGGCAGTAACCTTTATCTCTTAACTCAACAGCCAACTTCTGCACTTTCTTCACATTAGGACAAGTAGCATCAATAATCTTCAAGCCGGCTTTCTCGGCCAGGGCATAAACTGACGGGCCAACCCCATGCGAACGAAGGATAAGAACTGAACCTGGTGGAAGGCCTTCAATCTCCCCGGTTAGCTTTACACCCTGTTTATGCAGTTTCTCGACTACCTGGGGGTTATGGATAAGGGGCCCCAGGGTGTATACCTCACCGCCTGCCTCGGTGGCTGCCTTTTCAGCCATAAGGATCGCTCGTTTAACCCCAAAGCAAAATCCAGCCCCGGAGGCAATGAACACCTGGATTGCGGATTTCGGATTGCGGATTTCGGATTTTCTCATTTGCTTCTCGTAACCACAAAGGACATAAAGGACATAAAAGACATAAAAGACATAAAGGACATAAAGATTCGCAATTCACAATCCGCAATTCACAATCCGAAATCCGCAATCCGCAATCCGCATTCCGCATTCCGCAATCCGCAATCCGAAATCCGAAATCCCAATCCGCAATCCGAAATCCGCAATCCGCAATCCGAAATCCGCATTCCGCATTCCGCAATCTGCAATCAGAGCATCCCTACCGGATCAACCTCCAGGGTGATACCCACACCACTAAATAAGGGAATCTCTTCCATAGTGGGAGTGATAAGTTCCCGGATAGCCGCCTGCGTCTTTCCTTTCAAAAGTATCTGATACCGGAATTCATTTTTGATCTTAAAAACCGGACAGGGGGCCGGGCCCAGTATTTTTAAGGTTTTCAGTTCCGCGTTTCTATCCCTGAGCCTTTGCCCAAGATCAATGGCTGCTCCGGCTATCTTGCTTTCCTCCTGTCCTTTTATGGTTATTTTGGTCAGATGGGCAAACGGCGGATAGGACAAGGCTTCTCTAATGGCTGTTTCCTGGCGGTAAAAGGAATGATAATCGTGAGTTAGAGTTGCCTGAAGGCTGTAGTGTTCCGGGGTGTAAGTCTGAATAATAACTATGCCGGGATGCTTACCCCGTCCGGCCCTTCCAGCCACCTGGGTCAATAAACAAAAAGTTCGTTCTGCCGCCTGAAAATCAGGCAGATTAAGGGCTGTATCCGCCGAGATAACCCCCACCAGGGTAACCCGGGGGAAATCAAGTCCTTTAGCAATCATCTGGGTTCCAACCAGGATGTCTATCTTTCCCTGCCGGAACGAAGAAAGCACGGATTCTAAAGATTTTCGTTTAGTAGTAGTATCCCTGTCAAGACGGCTGATCCTGGCCTGAGGGAACAGCTTAGTCAATTCCTCTTCCACCCGCTGGGTCCCAAACCCAAAATACCTGATCTTAGTCCCCTGACACTGAGGACAAATAGAAGGAATCTGCTGTTGGTAGTCACAGTAGTGGCATCGCAGTCTTTGATCGGCTGCATGGTAAGTCAAAGAGACGCTACATGACGGGCAGTTTAAGACATACCCGCATTCTCTACAGTGAACAAAGGTGGCAAATCCTCGCCGGTTCAGAAAAAGTATGGTCTGTTCTCCTTTTGCCAGGCGGTCGGCTATAGCTTCTACCAGGACTGCGCTAAAGGGGCTTTGGGGTTTATTGCCGGTATGTTCGGCCCGCCAGACCGGCTCGGTCCGCCAGGCCGGCTCGGCCCGCCAGGCCGGCTCGGTCCGCATATCTACTAATCTTACCTCCGGAAGCTTTGCTTCATCAATCCGTGATTTCATCTCCAGATAATAGAATTTGCCTGTTTGGGTATTGTAATATGATTTAAGGGAAGGGGTGGCGCTGCCAAGTAAAACAACCGCATCTGAAAATTTAGCCCTCATAATAGCCACATCCCTGGCATGATAACATGGTTTCTTTTCCTGTTTGTAAGAAGGCTCATGTTCCTCATCTACAATAATCAAACCCAAGTTAGGCAAAGGGGCAAAAACAGCCGACCTGGCCCCAATTACTACCGGTGTCCGGCCGGATTTAATCCTCCTCCACTCATCGTACCTTTCGCCGGAAGAGAGTTTACTATGCAGCACAGCCACTTGACCGGGAAATCTGGCCGCAAATCGTTCTACTGCCTGCGGCGTAAGGGAAATCTCAGGAACAAGGCAAATAGCGCCTTCTCCTCTCTCGATTACCCGGTCGATGGCCTGAAGATAGACCTCAGTCTTTCCACTGCCGGTTACCCCGTGGAGGAGAGTAACACTAAACTTTCTCTCGTTAATATGGCTGACGATAACCCCGAGGGCCTTTTCCTGTTCCTCATTCAGGGTTAGAGGAGGCACAGGCAGAGGGGCTTTTGGATAAGGTAAACGTGACATCTCTTTTCCCTCTATTTTAAGAAGGCCTCGCTTGACTAAGGTTTGGATAGGGGAAAGAGATGTCCCGGCCTTGATAGAAAGCTGGGTTGGAGTAAGCGGAGCTTGAGATTTAATCAGCGTTTTGATAATCTTACTCTGGGTTGACGGCAAATCTTTGCCTTTAATTTCCTCTTCAGGCAAGGCCAGGTCTACTATCTTGATGTTCTTAGGCTTAACCTGAGGCGGTGAGATATCATCTTCTATCCGGATATATCCCTTGTCTTCCAGGGCATTAAGACTGACCTGGAAGGCCTTGCGCCCCAGCTTCTTAGACATTTCCTTTATGGAGACCTCCTTCTCGGCACTTAGCACAGACATGATTTTAGCTTGCAATGGCGCCTTTTTGGCTAAATCCGGCAAATCATCCGGCAGGGAAATTAATCTCAGCTTTCGTCCGGGCCGGATATTAATCCCTTGAGGAAGCACCGCCTTTATTGCCTCGCCCCAGGAACAAAGGTAATACTGTGCCATCCACTTAGTTAGCTCCAGCATCTGAGGATCAAGCAGCGGTTTGTAATCGAGAATATCGACTATCTCCTTTAGTTTATGTTCATTAGAAGGAGAATTATCCTGGCCGATGATGTATCCAATGCGGGGACTTTTCCCAAAAGGGGCTAAAACACGCTTACCGGGAACTGCCGCTTGAGAGGCAATATTCGCCGGGATAAGGTAGGAGAAAGCCTTGTTAACAGGTAGATCAAAAACGATGGAAAGTTGGGTCATTTTGGTTTAGGTGTCTGGTGGTCTGGTATCTGGTCGTCTGGTATCCGGGTAGACACCAGAGGCGATGTTCATCGTTTCGGCCAGTGAGACTTGTAACCTTACCTTCCCGAAAGCTTGAAGCTTTCGGGAAGGTCGCTATTGGCCGAAACGATGAACAAGGCTACACCAGGCTACCAGACACCAGACTACCTTTTTAATTTCTCCCGGATTAAATCAGCCCGACGCATATTTCGCTCTGCCTGAGAGAGTTTTTTGGTATATTTTTTTTGAACAGAAGCCGGTTGACTGAGGATCAAGAGTTCGTTTAAAGTCGAAAAGGGCACCTCCACCAGGCCCATATTGACTCCCAGTCTAATAAGGGAAAGCATATCCATGGCCTCTTTGGAGGTAATGATCCTGGCTGAAGTTAGAATGCCATAAGCCCTGAAGATACGGTCTTCTACTTGTGTCCTAACTTCCTTGAGCAAGAGGGCCTGGGCATTTTCTTCGTGGTCGATGATTTGTTTACTTACCCGCTCAATATTATCTACAATCTCTTCTTCTGTCTGGCCCAGAGTGACCTGGTTAGATATCTGAAAGAGGTTACCTAACGCCTCTGTACCTTCACCATGTATTCCCCGGATAGCCAGGCCTAATTGAGAAACAGCCTTAAGAAGTTTGTCGATTTGTTTGCTTATCGTCAGTGCGGGCAGATGGATCATAACTGAAGCCCGCATCCCTGTCCCAACGTTAGTCGGACAGGCAGTTAAATAACCCCATTCCGGAGAGATGGCATAATCGAGTCTTTGACTGAATTCATCATCAATTCGCTCCAGGTATCTCCAGATAAAGGAAAGTTGAAGGCCGGAGGCCATAGCCTGTATCCTTAAATGATCTTCCTCATTAACCATAACTGAAACCAACTCCTTATCCCCAACCACGACTAATCCGGCTTTGCCTTTAACCGATTCAGGAGAGATGAGATGCCTTTCTACTAAAAACTCTTTATCTATCGAAGTTAACTTATCTAACTCTAAAATATCAGCCCCCTTCAGATACTGACTGTTCTGGACAACAGTCCTTACTTCTTTAGTTACCTTTTCCAAAGCAGCCGCATTAGCCCAGTGAGCGAAGGGAAGTTGATTAATGTTCCTCGCCAGGCGAATACGACTGCTGAGCACAATCCCGGCCTTAGGGCCGGTTCCATTCAGCCATTCACCAACGTGATTTATGTAGTTATTGATAGGCATAATACTTATGTTGGCGATGTTCATCGGTCGGCCATTTAAAAATAGGAAGTAAGAAATGGGAAATAGGAAGTAAATCAAGATACTTCCCATTTCCTAATTTCCCATTTCGGGATGGTTCACCTTACTGTGAAAGCTTGCGGCTAAAAAACTTTCTGGAGTTAATCCTTTAGGATTTCATTATGAAAGGCTAAAGCCTAAACTCCAGAAAAAAACGCAAGATTTCACAAGAAAATGGGCGATTTGAACCGTCCCCCCATTTCCCATTTTCGACTTGAGTGGCCGAAACGATGATCAAGGCCCTTATACTATTACCCCGCAACATTTGCGTTGTCCGCGAGAATGTTACGATTGCGAATTGAAATTGGAAATTAGAAATTAGGCTTTCACGCTTTTCCTAATTTCCAATTTCCAATTTCAGCGTTCCATAATCCGCAATCTGCAATCCAAAATTGGTTTGGTTGCGGCCAGAGGCCGCGCTAAGTTAGCTCCTTTTCTATTTCCCGTATCTTATCCCGCACCCGGGCAGCCTCTTCAAATTCTTCAGTCTGGATAGCCCGGGAAAGATCCTCTCTTAGTTTCTGAATTTCTTTGCCGGCTTGAATTTGGGCTGATATCTTAACCGGTGTCTTACCCGCGTGCTGGATATGGCCGTGTATCTTGCGCAGGATTTGGGTCAGTTCTTCATTGAAAACCTGGTAACAGTTGCTGCAGCCAAGTAGTCCCCTCTCTTTAAAGGCGCTGTAATTAAGCCCGCAGTGAGGGCATTCCTTTTCCTTTTCACCGGCCCGGCGTTGTTTTTGTTTAGTCATTTTGGCGTCGATATCCGCCACCAGACCGGCCACGAGATTAGCCAGAGGGAATGAATACTGGGTTTCCTCTGCTAATAGGCCCCTTTTTTCAGCACACTCTTTACAAACATGGAGTTCGCTCTTTTGATTATGGATAATTTGGGTATAGTGAATAGAGGCTTCTCTTTCCTGACAGTCTTGACAAAGCATCTTGTCTCTCCTCAGTTTCGAGTTTCGGGTTTCGAGTTGCAATATTGACTACTATAGCTTTTAAGAAAATGTTTTTGGGGCAAGCGAATTAAAGATAGGCTATTCAACTTTTGGAGTTAATCCTTTAGGATTTCATTACTTATGAAAGGCTAAAGCCTAAA
>JASEGY010000196.1 GCA_030019105.1 bacterium
AAAAGACAGGTTGTTAGGGTGATTTCTTACGTTTTTTAACTACGTCCCCCATGTTCCTTTATTGTCTGGTTAGTCATTACCTTTTTCATAGCGTTTCCGGTTTGGAGACGCTGACCGGTTTCTGTACTACCTCATAGCACTTTACAATTCTCTCATGAAAGCTTTCAGGCAACCGTGCCCAATCAAGAATACCTACCAAAATCGGCAAATCACTTTCCGTAAAAGCGTTTTTCAATTCATCGATATTTTTTTGGGGCCGGGTTAAATCATCGGGGTTTCGTACTACCAGGTCCAAATCGCTGGCTTCATGAGAATCTCCATTTACCCGACTTCCATAGACCCATACTTCGGCCTCAGGCATATATCCAACCAAAATCTTACGCGTCACTGTTAAATATTCAGGCTTTAAATTAATATTCGACATGCGCTATTTGCTCCTGCAATTTACAGTCTGACCAATCTCGCCTCCTTGATTTCCGGCGCAGAAGTGATTTCAGCCATAGTCTCCTCAGAGATAGCCCCATCAAGGTTCCAGAGAGAGAGTGCTTGCCCGCCTGCTTGCTCACGGCCTAATTTCAGCCAGCCGATATTTATCCCGGATTGACCTAAAATCGTGCCCACCCGGCCAATGATTCCCGGCTCGTCAGTTTGAAAGAGGATAAGCAAATCACCTTCCGGCACAGCATCCACTTCGAAATGGTCGATATAAACCAGATGAGGATCCCCGCGTTTAAAGATAGTTCCTGATACTGTCCGGGACATGCGGTCGGTTTTAACTGAAACAGAAATAAGATTAATAAAACCCTCTCGCTGAGAGGTCTTTGTTTCGGTGATCCTGATGCCGCGTTCTTTGGCTATCGGAACGGCATTCACATAGTTGGCCATAGGGTCCATCAGGAGGCCTTTAATAATAGTTGTGGTCAATATATTTGTCTCTTTAGATGCTACCTGTCCCGCATACTCGATGGCTACTTCTTCCATATTTCCATCAACAAGTTGGGCCGCAAGGCTCCCTAAGTTTTCCACCAGTGTGATGAAAGGCTGCAACTGGGCTTTCAGTTCCGCATCTAAAACCGGCATGTTGACGGCGTTGCGGATTTCTCCTCCCGTGAGGCAGTCAACTACCTGTCTGGCAATATCAACAGCCACATTCAACTGGGCCTCTTTGGTTGAAGCTCCCAGGTGAGGGACAGTGATACAGTTGTCTAATTCGAGCAAGGGGCTGTCAAATGGCGGCTCCTGTTCATAGACATCTAAGGCACAACCGGCCACTTTACCGGAAGTAAGGGCAACATAAAGGGCCTCCTCGTCTATGATTCCTCCCCGGGCACAGTTCACAATCCTGACCCCGTCTTTCATCATGGCAAATTCCTTAGCGCCCATCATGTGTCTGGTCTCTTCAGTAAGGGGGATATGGAAAGTGATAAAATCAGAACGCTTATAAAGGTCACTTAATTCAACCAGCTCTATTTTCATTTCCCGGGCGTGTTCTTTTGAAACAAAGGGATCATAAGCAATGACTTTCATGCCAAATCCAGCGGCCCTTTTAGCCACTTCGTGTCCAATTCGGCCAAGACCGATTATCCCCAGGGCCTTACCAAAAACCTCCACCCCGCCAAATTCCGATCTCTTCCATTCCTTTCTTTTTAAAGAAGCATCAGCTTGTGGGATATTTCTATTTAAGGCAAAAAGCATGCTCATAGTATGCTCAGCCGTGGAAATGGTATTGCCATCAGGCGTATTCATCACAATAATACCTGCCCTGGTGGCTGCCTCCAGATCAACGTTGTCCACCCCTACGCCTGCCCGGCCAATTACCTTAAGATTTTTCCCCGCTTCAATGATCCTGGCCGTAACTTTGGTGCCGCTTCGAACAAGCAACCCATCGTATCCTCCAATAATAGAAACCAATTCGTCTTCAGATAAACCGGGCTTGTTCTCGACTTCTATCCCTTTTGCTTCCTCCAGGAGAGCAAGGCCCTGCTTGCTCAGTGGGTCACTAATTAGAACTTTTGCCATGACAAACACCTCCCCTTTATATTGCGGATTTCGGATTGCGGAATTAGGATTGCGGAATTAGGGCATTGTTCATCATTTCGGCCATTTGTAGTGATCGAGCTTGCTCGACATTACGGCAGAGCAAGCTCTGCAACTATAGCTCTTAAGATAAATATTTTGGGGTAAGCGAATTCAAGACAGGTTATGTAGCTTTCGGAGTTAATCCTTTAGGATTTCATTAGTTATGAAAGGCTAAAGCCTAAACTCCAAAGGATAACCAACCCCAAAATCTTTTTCATGAAGTCTATACAATACCCATAAGGTCAAGCACTATTGGCCGAAACTATGAACAATGCCCTGATTCGATTTACAATCCAAAATTTCTCGCCTTATTTCCTTTCCTGAGTACATGCATAGCCGCCCTTACCCCGGCGCCCGGTTCAATCCCTTCCATCCCCAGGTCTATCAGAACCATTTCTATACAGGAAATAGCCGTAATGACATCAAAGGTATCGGTATAACCCAGATGGGAAATCCTGAAGATCTTATTTTTGAGTTCTCCCTGGCCACCAGCCAGGCTAACTCCATATACGTCTTTGGCTCGCTTAATGAACGTTTCACCGTGTATTCCCGGTGGCATCTTAACCGACGTAACATTATCGGCCGGATGCCTGGCAAAGAGTTGAAGGCCGAGGGCAATTATCCCTGTCCGACAGGCAGAAGCCAGACGTTTATGCCGGTCCAGGATGTTGTCCAACCCTTCAGCCCGGAGCATGGACAGGGACTCTTTCAGGCTCATAAGTAATGATATGGCCGGGGTAAAAGCCGTCTGATTGTCAGGCAGGACATTTTTGGCCTTCTCAAAAGACCAGTAATATTTAGGCAGTTTTGATTCTTCCACCAAACGCCATGCCTTTTCGCTCACCGTAGCAAAGGCCAGGCCGGGTGGAAGCATTAATCCTTTTTGAGAAGCGGCCACACAGACATCGGCGAGCCAATTATCCGTTCTTAGCTCACATGAGCCCAGTCCACTTATCGCATCAACTACCAGCACGGCTTTGTAATTTCGAACTATTCGTCCGATGGCATTTATGTCAGTTGCTACCCCGGTTGAAGTTTCAGCTAAAGTAGTAAAGACTGCCTTTATTTTAAAGAAACTATCCTGCCTTAATTCATTTTCAATAGTGTGGGGATCAACTGCTTCCCCGGATGGGACATCAACGGAAATAACATGCACTCCATAAGCCTGGCATATCTCGGCCCAGCGTTCGCCAAATTTCCCCCCTTTAACTACCAGGGCCATATCCCCGGGTGAAAGGAGATTAACTATGGCCGCTTCCATTCCGCCGGTTCCGGATGAAGCAAAGACAAGACAATCATTCCTGGTCTGAAAGATTATTTTCAAACCCTCTTGTATCTCTGCAAAAAGCTTTCTAAACTCAGGGCTACGGTGATGGATAATCGGCCTGGCGCCGGCCAGGCTTATCTCCGGCGGGACTTCAGTCGGCCCCGGGGTTAATAAGTATCGTTTGGGCATAAAAGTCTCCCTAAATAGTGGTCATTGGGTATCTTCTCAATAACTTGGGGCACAGAAACCAGGTTTCTTGAAGAAACCTGGTTTCTACCCGCAAGTGCCCCGAAATATTGAGAAGATACAGTGGTCATTGGCATTGTTCATCGTTTGGGCAATCTTGTAGTGGTCGAGCTTGCTCGACATTACGGCAGAGCAAGCTCTGCAACTATAGCTCTTAAGATAAATATTTTGGGGTAAGCGAATTCAAGATAGGCTGTATAGCTTTCGGAGTTAATCCTTTAGGATTTCATTATTTATGAAAGGCTAAAGCCTAAACTCCAATCTTCAACCAACCCCAGAATTTTTTTCTTAAGCACTATACAACACCCAATTTGGTCAAGCACTATTTGCCGAAACGATGAACAAGGCCTGGTCATTTGTCACCTGTCATTCGCAAGGGACCAAAGAGACCCAAGGGACCAATGACAAAGAAGGCAGGTCGATTTTCCATAATCGAAGCCCCCTTAATTCAATTATTAATTGCTCCCCAGGGCTATTTTAAGCACATCATCCATATGTTTGATCAGCGTAATGGTAAGTTTCCTCTTCACATCATTGGGTATATCTACCAGGTCCTTTTCATTTTCTTCAGGGATGAGGACGGTTTTGATCCCGGCCCGATGGGCAGACAGTATCTTTTCCTTTATGCCGCCTACCGGCAAGACCCTGCCCTGAAGGGTTATTTCACCGGTCATGGCCACTTCACGATTAACCGGCCGGTTAGTTAAAGCCGAGATAATGGCTGTGGCCATAGTTATGCCGGCTGAGGGGCCGTCTTTTGGTATCGCCCCTTCAGGGACATGAATATGTATGTCTTTTTTCCGGTGAAATCCGGCCTCAAGTTTCAGCTCACTGGCCTTAGACCTGGTGTAACTTAGACTTGCCCGGGCCGATTCCTTCATAACGTCACCCAATTTTCCGGTCAGGATTAAATCTCCCTTGCCTGACATAACCACTACTTCAATAGTGAGTATATCTCCTCCAGCTTCTGTCCAGGCCAGACCGGTAGCGACTCCAATCGTCTCCTTTTCTGTCTCGGCCAGTCCAAAGCGATAGCGAGCGGGGCCTAAATAACAATGGAGATTGCCGGCCGTAATCTTAACTCTGGATACCGTTCGCTTGCCTTTACTAACTACTTCTTTAGCTACCTTGCGGCAAATGGCGGATAGCTCTCTCTCCAAATTCCTTACCCCTGCTTCTCTGGTATACCTTCGAATAATGCTAAGTAAGGCTTCCTTAGAAAAGATAAGATTCGTCGGGGTCAAGCCGTGATTTTTGAGGACCTTGGGAATAAGGAATAATTCTCCGATCTTCAGCTTTTCAGTTTCAATATAACTGGGGAAATCTAATACCTCCATTCGGTCTCTCAATGGTGGAGGTATGGAGTAAAGCATATTAGCCGTGGTGATGAACATAACGTCGGAGAGATCAAAAGGGACCTCTAAGTAGTGGTCACTGAAGGTGCTGTTTTGTTCCGGATCAAGAACTTCAAGGAGGGCAGCCGAAGGGTCTCCTCGAAAGTCAGTACTCATCTTATCTATTTCATCCAAAAGGAAAACAGGATTTTTTGAGCCTGCCTTTCGCATAGATTGGATAATTCGGCCAGGCAAGGCAGCCACATAAGTCATCCGATGGCCCCTTATTTCTGCTTCATCCCTGACTCCACCCAGAGAAAGCCTGACAAATTCCCGGCCTAATGCCCTGGCAATTGACCTGGCGACAGAGGTTTTTCCTGTTCCCGGCGGCCCCGTAAAGCAGAGAATAGGCCCCTTCATTTTTTTGACTAATTTTCTGACGGCGAGATATTCGACCGCCCGTTCTTTTACTTTGGTTAACCCATAATGCTCTTCTTCTAAGATCTTTTCTGCCTGGTTAATATTTAACTTATCCCTGGTTTTCTTTTTCCAGGGCAAAGCGAGTATCCAGTCGATATAATTTCTGACTACCGCTGTTTCAGCGGCCATAGGCGGCATCCTCTCCAATCTTTCCAGTTCCCGGTTAACTTTGTCTTCAGCCTCCTTACTCATCCCTGCCGTCTTTATTTTCCCCTTTAATTCTTCTATTTCCGCCGTAAGATCATCTCTGCGGCCAAGCTCTTTTTGAATGGCCCTCATTCGTTCGCCTAAGTAATATTCTTTCTGGGCCTTTTCCATTTGACCCCTTACCCGGCCATGGATCTTCTTTTCTATCTCTAATATTTCTATCTCTGAAATCAAAATGCCCGAAAGCTTCTCTAACCGCTCGGCCGGATTGACTATCTCCAGGATATTCTGTTTTTGTTCCACCTTAAGGTTTAAGTGGGCTGCCACTATGTCCGCCAGCCGTCCCGGCTCCTCCACATTATGGATAATAGACAGAGTCTCCGGCGGGAATCTCTTGGAAAGCCCTACATAGTCTTCAAATTGTCCTGTTACAGTTCGCATCAGGGCCGTTATCTCTTTGGTAGGCAAAAACTCTTCTTCGACAATCTCTATGTGAGCGTAATAAATTCCCTTCCGTAAACTAAATTTCTGAGCACGGGCTCTGGCCAACCCTTCTACCAGCACCTTGATGGTTCCATCCGGTAATTTTAAAAGCTGAAGAAGTTCTGCGACTATCCCAAAGGTATAGAGGTCTTTAGAAGTAGGGTTATCAATGGTGGCCTTTTTCTGAGATACAAGAAAAATAAGCCTGTCTTCCATAGTAGCTTCTTCCAGGGCCTTGATTGATTGCTCCCGGCCAACAAAGAGGGGCATAACCATATATGGGAAAACAACAATATCCCGTAAGGGAAGCAGCGGCATTTCTTCTTTTATCGCTATCCCTTGCTCTTTTTGTTTGTCCTTAATAACCATATATTTCTCCTGTAACTGCTCAGGTGGTCAGGTTCACGGTTTAAAGGTTCACGGTTGGTCGCCTTGCGCTTTTCATATGCTACACTTTCAGAGTCAATTCGCGTGCCGCTGCCAAGCCTCAATATCTTCAAACCATTCAATCTTTATCGCTTTTTAACCTTGAACCTTGAACCCTTCAACCTGGTTATACTCAACGCGGGCATAATCTGTGATTTTTGTAACTACTAAAGAGGAACACAG
>JASEGY010000197.1 GCA_030019105.1 bacterium
CTACAACTTACAACCTATTCAAAATCACTATTTATGACCGTGCTGAGTATATCTTGATTTACTTCCTATTTCCCATTTCTCACTTCCTATTTTTCAGTGCTTATCCAGCGCCAGGACCATTATCATATTTTTTCCTTCCATCGCAGGTCTCCGTTCTACCATACCTATCTCCGATAAATCCTCCGCTACCCGGTCAAGGATACGTTTCCCCAACTCTTTGTGCGCCATCTCTCTGCCCCTAAACATAATGGTCACTTTAACTTTATCTCCTGCTTCCAGAAAACGCTGAACATGACGTGTCTTAAATTGATAGTCATGTTCACTGATCTTGGGGCGCATCTTTATTTCTTTCAGGTGAGTAATCTGTTGGCGCTTTTTACTTTCTTTCGTTCGTTTCTTCTGCTCGTAAAGATATTTTCCATAGTCCATAATCCGGCAAACCGGAGGAGAACTTTCAGGAGAAACCTCCACCAGATCAAGTCCGCTCTCAGTTGCCTTTTCCAATGCCTCCCTCAAAGAGAGTATGCCTACCTGCTCCCCTTCATCACTAATGAGACGGACTTCCCGGGCTCTGATTTGCCTGTTTATCCTCACCCCTTTGTTGCTTGGTTTAGCCCCTTTGTAGGTAATTACTGATCACCCCCTGTATTTTGAGTTTCGAGTTCATTTGTATTTGGTACATAGTGAGTAGTGGTTTGAGAAATACCAGTCGTAGGGTGGGCATTGCCCCACTGCCATTAAGTTAAGCCGAAGCTTTTGAAACACAATAGGTTGGCAAGGTAGGAGTTTAGGCTTTAGCCTTTCATTCTCCTGGTATTGTGCTGCAAATGAAACCCTAAAGGTAACTACTCAGCCTCTATATAGTAGTCTTAACTGTTAAAACCACAACATATTGTGGTCAGATGTTTAAAAGTTAGCTAAAATTCCTAAAGAATGGCTTTCTATGTAACCTATAAAAGTAGACAAACCACAATATATTGTGTTCTGTAAGTTTCAAAAATCAATATCTGGTGGCTGAGTAGTTACCCCTAAAGGGTAAATTCCCTTCACAGGTGACTGCGGGACGAATTACATACTCCCTATATCACCTTACCATAAAGAGTTACCCTTAACTTAATGGCAGTGGGGCATTGCCCACCAATAAATGTGTTGCCTCGAATAGAAATCGGTGGGCAATACCCACCCTCTACCGTAGTGGCCCAAACGATGATCGACGCCTTACTTCTTCAACTTAACTCTATCAGCATTAATGAAAAACAAAAATCCCAGCACGGCTATAGGAACTTCCATAGACAGCAAGACCATATAGTGCAATGTCTTATGAATATTTTTCGTCAAAATTTGTGGATGCAAATCAATATAATCTATCCATAAAAACGCCATCATAAATCCCCCTAAACCAACAAGAATCGAAGAAAGCTTGAAATAAAACATCATCTCTCGCCTTGAAGTTCCCTGCCACATGGCAACCATTAAAGACATCAAGGCAGTGAAAAACCCCAACTCATACTTTAGAAGTCCTTCCATTACACATCTGTCCTCATTTGTAGCCTGGCACAAAAATGCCCTGTTTTTACATGGTTGTAAATGTCGTCTTCTTTGTTTATCTTTAAAACATTGGGATCATTTTTGATCCTGCTTATCTTTTCATTGTATCGTTTCCTCATAAAATAATTAGGTCTTTCTACTATCAGAGCTTTCTTTTCCGCCAGTGGTTCATGATACTCTTCTACATAAATTAGCGAATCCGTCAAAACAAAATGTGGCTCATTAATATTAGATTCAGATGCTGTTTCTTTTTTATAGTAGATAGATATATTTTTAGGGTAATCTAAAAAAAGTTCAAAAATAGGATGGAGTTCTCTTGTCACTTTAGCATTATGAAATTCCTCTTTAATAAATCCATCGTCATTTAAAAATTGTTTATTATCTTTCCAGGAAGACATTACAGGTCCTATGGTAAAAATAGCTGTCTGTAACCCCCCGGATTTTAAGTTAGTCCTTATAATTTTACATAACTGCTCATGAATCTCTATATTAGCTTCGCCTGCTACAATTTCAATTTTTTTTGTATTACGCTGATATACTTTATTTCCAATAGCTCTATATATCTCTTCTCTACTGGAAAGTAATTGTTCCTTTTGCCTTAAAAGAAAATAGGATACAATTAAGTAAATAATAAATACCGGTATAATTATATACCACGAATAATTAACCAAAGCTATCATTACATAGTCATTCATTTATGTATATTTCCCCACTAAGAGCCTATCCTAAAACTGGTAGTCGCAGGCTTTAGCCTGCGCAACCTAAAGGTTGCGGCTACCCGGCAAGTAGGTTTTGGGATAGGCCCTAAGCTTAATGTCCTGGTGACCTTTGAACAATTGCTTAGATTATTAGCTAATGATACAATCTACCACACCTAAGTTCCGATGTCAAGCCTTTTTTCACTTATCTCGGTTCGGATATGGTCCATAAAATCCTGATAAGATTTGGTTCCTAAGTTCTGCCGGCCGCGATAACGAATATTAACCGTGCCTTTCTCGACTTCTTTATCTCCCACGACCAGCATATAAGGAATCTTATTTACCTCTGCCTCCCGGATCTTGGCCCCGATTTTCTCCTGACGTCCATCTACTTCAACCCTGATCCCTTCTTTAAGCAAAACATCTTTTACCTCTTCCGCATAAGAGTGGTGACGGTCAGCAATAGGCAAGAGAGCCACTTGAACCGGGGCCAGCCAGACAGGAAAACGCCCGGCATAATGTTCTATCAAGGCGCCTATAAACCGCTCCAGGCTGCCAAGAACAACCCTGTGGATCATGACCGGTTGGTGTCTTTCTCCATCAGGGCCGATATAACCAAGATCAAATCGTTGCGGCAGGTTAAAATCTACCTGGATGGTCGGCCCCTGCCAGGCTCGACCAAGGACATCCTTTAATTTTATATCAATCTTGGGGCCATAAAAAACACCCTCTCCCTCGTCTATTTCATACCTTAACCCATGTTGGGTCAGGGCAGTTGCCAGGGCTGAGGTAGCTTTATCCCAATTTTCCTCTGTGCCTACATACTTATCCGGCCTGGTGGAAAGATAAATATCATACTCCTTGAAGCCAAAAAGCCGAAGCATATCAAGGGCAAAGTCAATTACACCCTCGATTTCATTCATCAACTGCTCAGGGGTGCAAAAGATATGGGCATCATCCTGAGTAAATCCCCTTACCCTGAGCAGTCCGTGTAAGACGCCGCTGCGTTCATACCGGTAAACAGTGCCCAGCTCAAAATAACGAACCGGTAAGTCTCTGTAACTACGGGGCTTACTCTGATAGATAAGGATATGGCCAGGACAGTTCATTGGTTTCAAGACATAAGGATCTTTCTCTACCTCCAAAAAGTACATATTATCCCGGTAATATTCCGTATGACCGGAGGTCTGCCATAACTGCTCTCTGGCTATGTGAGGGATAAACACTTCCTGATAACCCCGCCTGGCATGTTCGGCCTGAAGGAAATGGGTAATTTCTCTCCGAATAGCCGCTCCTTTGGGATGGTAATAAATCATGCCGGCACCGGCTTCTTCATAGATATGGAACAACTCTAATTCCCGTCCCAGTTTCCGGTGGTCTCTGGCCTTAGCCTCTTCCATGTTGGAAATGTACTGAGCCAATGCCTTCTGATCAGGGAAAGCAGTGCCATAGATACGGGTCAACATTGGCCTGGATTCATCTCCCCGCCAATATGCCCCCGCAATATTAATCAGTTTAAATGCCTTGATTACCCCTGTACCGGGCACATGCGGCCCCCGGCAGAGATCAATAAAAGAACCATGCTGATAAAAACCTGGTTTATCATCCTCAATTCCTTCTAAAAGCTCCAATTTATAAGAAGCTTGCGTTTTTTTTAGAAGAGACTCTGCCTCGGAATGAGGCATAAGGGTATGTTTAAAGGGAAGATCATCGGCTATGATCTCAGCAGCCCTTTTCTCAATTTTACTCAGATCATCTTCCGAAAAGTGGGTTTCTCCAAAATCAAAGTCATAATAGAAGCCGTCCTGGATGGATGGCCCAATCCCTAATTTCACGTTGGGAAAGAGATCGACCACGGCTGAAGCCAGGATATGAGAAGCAGAATGACGGTAAATCGCCCTGCCTTCCTCACTATCAAAAGTGAGTATTTCAAGCCTTCCGTCTTTTTCGAGAGGGGCATTCAGATCAATAAGTTCCTCGTTAAATTTAGCTGCCAGGGCAGCCTTAGCCAGGGAGCGACCAATATCGGCCGCAATCCGGGCCGGTGTTATCCCCTTACTATATTTCTTACCGGAGCCATCGGGCAGAATAATATTAATCTCTTGCATTAACCGACCGCCCTCTTCTTTTCTATCCCGGTATGCCCCATAAATAAATGCTGCATAATATTTCTTAGATTCTGTCCCATCTCTTGTTGAGCGCTTTCCAGCCTGGCTACTTTTTCAGTCACATCAAGCCGTTCTAAAATCTTCTGCATGGTAATCTCAATCCCTTGCAGCCTGTTCTCGACCCTCTCAAACCGTTCATCGACCCTCTCAAACCGTTCATCTACCTTCTCAAACCGCTTATTCATCTCTTCCTGCAGGCTGAGAAACCGCTTATCCATTGTCTCAAATTGTTTCTCCATCCTATCAAACCGCTCACTATGATCTTTCAACTCTTGCCTAATGGCTTTCAATTCCGGCACTAAAAGGTCCTGAATAACCTCTCGTATTCCCTGAACTAAACCACTTGCGTCCATTATTTACCTCCTCTCTCCTAATGGTAGGCACGGGCGGTTTTGAACCGCCGACCCCTACCGTGTCAAGGTAGTGCTCTCCCCCTGAGCTACGCGCCTACAAAATTGGCTTCTTACTTATTATATTAGCAAAAGGCCCGATACTATCTCCTGCTTCTACCTTTGAATCATTAACAAACGAGGCGTATATAGTTGCCCCCGCGCCCACCTCAGCATTGAGCAAAAAAGTCTGAGGTCCAATAACGCAGTCTTTCCCGATTTTGGTCTCACCTAAGATAGTGGTAAAGGGGTAAATCACGGTATCAGGCTCAATAGTTACGGCCGCATCTATGGAAGTTGAACCCGGATCCATTATTGTTACCCCGCCCAGCATAAGACTATTTACTGTTCTGTCTCTCAAAATGCCTTCTGCTTTAGCCAGGTCTACTCTCGTATTTATATCAATGGTCTCTCTTTGATCAGAAACAACAAAGCTCTCAATTTGATGTCCCCGTTCTTTTAATATCCCGAGGCAGTCATTCAAATCTTCCTCTTCCTTGTCGGAATGAGGTTTAATCTGCCCCAATGCCCAGAAAAAGAAGGTGGCTTGAAAACAATAGCCGCCTACGGCTACTTCTTTTGTCTCGTTTTCGTCCGAAGAGTTTAGCCCTGCTTCACTTTTGACGATCTTTCCAATATCCCCTTCCGGGGAACGAATGACTACCGGAGCTTCCTTAAAATCTTCGGTATAGGTAGTAAGTAAGCTTGCGACATTCTTCCTTTCTCGATGGAAGGAAACAAATTCCTCTATTGTCTGAGGGGTAAGAAGTGGAAGATCGCCGTTTAGGACAAGACAATCACCTTCAAAATCGGCCAGGGCTCTCTCTGCCTCTCTAACTGCATGGGCTGTTCCCCCCTGAATTTGCTGAACAATAACCTCAATACCAGAAGGCAAAATATCCCTGACGCTTTTTTCCTTATAGCCCAGGACAACTACTTTCCTCTTTGCCTCTAAAGAAGAAAGTGCATCAAGAATATGATTGAGTATCGGCTTTCCCCCTAACCTATGTTGGACCTTGGGCACACTGGATTTCATTCGTTTGCCGCGTCCGCCGGCCAGGACAAGCCAGGTTAAATCGTGCATTATCTTCTGGTGTTTGGTAAATTAGTGTCCGGTGTACCGGTCTCTACCAGACTACCAGTCACCAGGCTACTAATCACCATTAAAAATAGGAAGTAAGAAATGGGAAATAGGAAGTACATCAAGATACTTCCCATTTTCGACTCTAATAGAGATCCATAATAAATTTCCCGTCATGAGCAGGATTGGGAATCACCTTCTGAGCTTTTGGATCAGGCTGCAAATCCAGGCCTTCAAGAACAAGGTATCCAATTAAAACAGGGACATCTTCCGGTATCTCCATTACGTCGATACTGCAGGTGCGACCCATAATAGTCAGCCTGGCTCCTTCATATACCTGTCTTTCTACCGGGCCGTTAGCGGTCTTTGCCTTCCGGATTTCCAGGGGCAACAAACCAAGGTCAATTATTTGCTCATATCTGAGGCAGAGCAAGGTCGATCCCGTATCGACCAAGGCATCCTCGATTTCAAGAGAGCGAATCTGGTTAGAAAGGATATCGCCACGCTTAGACAAAAAATAATCAAATATATTCTCTACCTTTATTTTTGCAGTTACTCTACCCATCCCTACTAACCTTCCTTGTTATTAAAGGTTTCCTTACCTAAACTGCCAGGGCAACTACTCGGGTGATCGGTTATCGGTGAAAAGGAAGCAATAATCGGTCATCACCTATCACCGATATCACCGACTACTAGATGCCTGAGTAATTATCTGCCAGGCGCGCTTGAACAGGTGGCTGGGGCGGGAGGATTCGAA
>JASEGY010000198.1 GCA_030019105.1 bacterium
CGCAATCTGCAATCCAAAATTGGTTTGGTTGCGGCCAGAGGCCGCGCTAAGAGATGCCCTTAGTAAATTTTATTACCTTCTCCATAGCATCCACAATATCCTCGATATAATCGCCAAGTTCCCTCTTCAAAGATAAACCACCTCCTCTAAAATATGTCTTCCAATCCTTGGTTTTAATGCAGACTTCATTACAAGATCTACTTTAATCCCCAGGGTATCGCTTAAATGATTCTCTAAGGCGATAAACTCAAGCAACCCCATTGTCTTATTAAACTCAACAAGTACATCTATATCACTATCTTCCTTGGCCTCCCCTCTCACATAAGAGCCAAAGAGGCCTATCTCTTTAACCTTAAATTTCTCTGATAAAATAGGCTTGTTTTCCTTCAATATTTTCCTTACCGCTTCAAGTCTTTCCCTTTTTGTCTGTTGCTTCATCATCTCTCCTTTCATTTAGATTTTATTTCCCCACATCATGCAGCAAAGCGGCCAGAATCACGGTTTGATATTCCACTCTTTATCTTTTAAAGTCCGGATAATAGCCTTAGCCTTAGAGTGCCATTTGTCCTTTTCATCTATTAAAGCCAGCAAGACATTAGCATCTATTATCGCCTTATCCATTTCCCCACATCCTTTCTGTGTCTTTAACCGCATCTCCTCCGATAGAGGCAATACCCGTAAGTCGGAGAAGACGTTCTGCCGGCACTGATTTCACCTCTTTTGTTTTAATCTCCTTTTGTATTTTTTCCAGTTCCCGCCGAGGAATTCGCCGTAACATCTCCTTAGCGCGGCGAAGCCGCAACCAACCTTAAGTGCCTTAAGTGCCTAAAGTTTTAAGTGTCTAAAGTAGGCCGGCTTTCTTCAACTTTAGGCACTTTAGTGCACTTTCTAACTTTAGACACTTGTGGATTACTCCAGAATTCTCGCGGACAACGCAAATGTTGCGGGGTAATATTATAATTACCTCTGATGGAAGTTTGAGAGCAATATCTTTCATCATCTTTTACTGACCTCCTTTCATAAGTTAAATATTTTCATCTACAATGAATTTCATGCCGGACTCCCAGCAAATGGAACAACCTCCTCCATACTCACAGATGTAGCCGCATATTCAAGAGCAGCCCGAATATCCTCGATTTTTAAGATAGTTACACATTTACAACATCCTCAATGCTTCGTTAATTTCTTCTGCTTCAGCTTCAATGTGATCCAATTCAAAAAAGTCTTCCCAACTATCCTTCTCTGATAACTTCTTTTCTCTATAGAACCTTTCCATTTCTTCTGAAGTGCTCACTCCATATTTTTTAGCAATATTGAACTTTTCTATTTTCAGGTCTCTTAACCGTCTTTTAAGATATAGTTTTAATCCCTCTCTTTCTAATTCCTCAACTCTTGTCTTGAATAAATTGGCGGCCATTTGATAAGCCTCTTTAACTGGAGTTATTACCTGGGCCATAGCTAACCTCCTTTTTTCTCTTTTCCTCTCGGTATCGATGGATTTCATGGCTGATCTCCTCTAAGGACATTTCTCCTTCTGGGTCAGGCACTCTTTCAGCAATCTTAGTTACATTCGGCAACTTAATCTTGCCATCTGGGCTTAAGTTGGCAACCCTCATTTAGATTCACCTCCTTTTAAAGAACTATCAAACTCCTTCTTGTCTTTTCTCTTTCCGACACTGATGAACTGCCTTGACAATCTCTTCCATAGGCATTTCACCCTTTGGGTCCTGGAGCCTTTTGGCAATTGATGTTGCTCTTGGAATCGTTACTTTTTTGAGTAAAATTGTCTCCTTATTGGTAAAGACAATAAATTTATGGCCTTGTCCATCGTTTGGGCCAATAGCGCACCTTCCCGAAAGCTTAAAGCTTTCGGGAAGGTAAGGTTGCAAGTCTAACTGACCGAAACGATGGACAAGGCCAAATTTATCCATGATAAACAACATGACGAAACTTCCTGAATGGAGCCAAGTCAGTGAAGAGTTCATGGTCGACCAGAAGGGGCAACCCTTCTCGTGGTGGATCAGAGACACCTTTTACAAGTTCCGCATGCCAATTATCTCCAACAGGCATGGGAATGTTATAATATCGATAGATGCGCTTTAAGATATTTTCTATCCCATTATACCATTGTGCCAGAAAGGCAGACGCAGCAGTTTTCTCTCTGACAGTGGGCTTACGACCACTGATGTCTTTTTTTAAAGAGAGCGACTCCTTGATTGTTCCATTCATCAGTTCCAACTCGATACTGATCTCTTCTTTCAGGTCGTCAAGCTTCATATATCACCTTCCCTTTTTTGGCAATATAACGGGTAAATCGAGTTATTGGCTTAAGCGGAACTATGTCAACAGGAATTCCAATCTCTTCCTCTATCCGTGCGCCAAACTCAAAGAGTTTCCAGCCCTCAACACCATCACAGGCAATGTCCAGGTCACGGGCAGTTTCAGGCGATTCCACAGCGCTTCCAAAAAGGACTAGTACAGCTCGGCGGAAGTTCCCCGCCGGTTTCAGAAACCAGGGTTTTTGAAAAAACCTGGTTTCTCAGACTCCTCAAACCGACGAGGGATTTCCGCCGAGCTGTACTAGTTTTCTTGCCCCAAACTCACCGGCAATGGCAACACAACGACCAATTTGTGAACTATAGTGTTTAAGAAAAAGATTTCGACCTGTGCAATCAGCTTTTATAAACAATTTCAACTTGTGCAATCAAAATTTACCACAAATAGTTTCACCCCTTCGGGGTTAAGATATTATTGCATTATTACAGCTATAATCCTACCAGCCCTTCGGGCTTTAATATCGAAAACAATCCCGAAGGGATGGCATTATTATAGCAATAAACCAAGTAAAGACAATAAATCCCGAAGGGATGGCATTATTGTAGCTAAAAGTTGATTGCACAGGTCGAAAGATTTTGGGGTTGGCTATCCTTTGGAGTTCAGGCTTTAGCCTTTCATAACTAATGAAATCCTAAAGGATTAACTCCAAAAGTTAAATAGCCTGTCTTAAATTCGCTTACCCCAAAAACATTATCTTAAAAGCTATATCTACACTCATGATCTGTTCCTCCTCCAAATATTATCCCTATTCCCCCACATCATGCAACAAAGCGGCCAGAATCACGGTTTGATATTCTTTGTTATTTACTTTTCTCTCTCCTTTTCTTTATGTTGGGTTATCTCCACCCAAATTGAGGTGTCCGGATAATAAGACTCCTGGACGTGTTTGATCATTTCCGTTACATGCCTAACAATATCCTCCCTTTGGCAATTTGGCGGGAAGGAATGCAGGATGTTTACTTCTATCTCCCGCCCATCTTCTGCATACTCATCACTGGGGATTGAAACAGTAGAATCTTCCAATGGGAGTAGTCCTTTATATTTGCGAATCAACTCATCGTAGTCATTGAGGACATCTTGCACCCACATCTTGATATAATCCTTCTCCTTCTCCTCTTCAATAATCCTCTGATGTTCTACAATCAGGTCTTCCCGTTCCCTGCCAAAAGGGGTCTGCTTAAATTCCATAGAAGTCGTTCTCTTATCCTTCACGGATTCTCTAATTTCAGTCATCCGTGGGTGTCTACTCCATGCCCAATTCTCCATCCTTCGCCCAATCTCTGATAATGTCCAGCCAATCTCATCAATCAATCTAAGGACCAATCTTCGCATTTGTTCATCCCCCCTGGTAAGCGTTCAGCCACTAAGGCATTACTGCACCCCTTCAGGGCTAATTGATTCTGTAGAAATTCATCCTTTCCTGCTCAGTCATTAGCTCATCTCCTCCTCACCCAATCTCATACTTCCCCAGGCCAAAGGTGGCCCCTTTGCCTACATGGATGTAACTGCCAAGAAGAAGGAAGGGAAGGAACTCCTTCAGGTCGCCTGAATAGGTGATGTCTCCCACAAATCCACCTAATTTCATCCGGGTATCCTGACGACTGGAATATCTCTCCCAATCGTACCACATTAAGTTTTCTTTCTCAATCATTATCTTTTTTGAAGCCTGGATCAATGCAGAGAAGTCCGGCTTCCAATTCTCATCGCAGTGAAAGTAAGAAAGCAGGTAGACCCGTCGAAGGAGCGCCCGCATGAAGATATGGAATTCTAAATCTTTGGTCAATCTTTCTTGATACTTGATCCTGGCAGGGGTAATGAAGTGAAGGGTTAAGGGTGAAGAGTTAAGAGTGGAGGGCGAGGAAGAGGCTGATTCAAAATCTGCCGGGTTGATTATCCGGAAGCCTTCTCTCAAGAATTTCTCCTCGCCGCTGTAGATGACTTTTCCCTGTTCATCTCTGACCTCTTTCAGGGAATACTTGCCTTTTCCCTTACCAAGGCCAATCCGGCCCAATTCCTCAAAAGTAAAGATAAAGTAGGGGAGGTAGTCGATGGCCCGGCCAATCAAGACCAGGCCAAAGGTCAACTCATCTTCCTCTCTAAATTCTTTCTTTGTGTCAAGGGGTGGCTCGATAATGAAAGGGTGGGGAGCAGCGGGATATTTCCGCATAATCTCTGCATCCTTTGGCGGGGGGGTCTCAAAGACGTAAGCGTAGATACATTTCTCTTTCAGAAGGCATTCCCGGCATTCGCTCTTTCTATTGGCGCAAACGACACGTTTGAAGGCGTAACCAAAACCACCCCGAAAGGTTGAGCCTTTATATTCCGGTAAAAAGAGGGTCTTCCCCGGAACAAGCGTCAATCCAAACCTGGCTAATCTAAATCTATCCAACATGAATTAGATTTTACCTGAATACTGAGGATTTTACAAGGAAAAAATTTCGACCTGCGCCATGAAAAATTGCTGCAAAAAAATCCTCGACATTTTGAGGGGGATATGATATACTTTATGGGCATGGTTCAGGGTAACACCTTTTTCTTGTATCGTAGTAGTAGCCTGGGAATAGAACCTCCCGCAGGTTTAAAACCTGCGGGAGGTTGAACCATGCCACTTTATGGCGAACGGTAGATAGACAATTACCGATTTCGTAACCGTTCACAGGTTCCTGGTTCAACGTTCAGGGTTGTTGTGTCTTTCGGCCTTGTTTATCGTTTCGGCCATTGCGATCCTCCAGAAACCAGGTTTCTTCAAGAAACCTGGTTTCTTTAGCGCTATGGTGGCCGAAAGGTATCCTCTTCAAATTTATTGGTGTATTTGGTTGTAGGTTGTAAGTTAACCGTCACACCAGCGAATCTACAACCTACAACCTACAACTTACAACTTACAACTTACAACAGATACCCATTAAATTTGAAGAGGATACGCCGAAAGGATGACCAAAGCCGCCGCTTTCCTCAACCGTGAACCCTGAACCGTGAACCCTGAACCCGTGAGCGCTTACCCGATTTCTAATTACGGCCCTGGTCATCGTTTGGGCCAATAGCGCACCTTCCCGAAAGCTTGAAGCTTTCGGGAAGGTAAGGTTGCAAGTCTAACTGGCCGAAACGATGACCGTGGCCCTAATTACCAATTCCCAACCGTGGGCCCTTAGCTCAGTTGGTTAGAGCAGCGGACTCATAATCCGCGTGTCGTAGGTTCGAGTCCTACAGGGCCCACCAATTGTAACCCTCAATAAATTCAATATCTTATCCATCTATCAAGTCCTCTTAACTGTTGCTTGCCATCCTTAAATTGTGCAGTTTTTGTGCAGTTGGCCTTTCATTGATGGTGCTATCCAGGAGGTCTACGGCCTTAACTTTATGGCTGGGTGCAAGATGGGCATATCTGAGGGTCATAGTAATTGTCTTGTGGCCTAATAGCTCCTTAACTGTGGTAATGTCCACTCCTGCCATTACAAGGTGAGAAGCAAAAGTATGCCGCAGATCGTGAAATTTAAAATCCCTTATCTTAGATTTCCTAACCGCAGTCTTAAAGCTGGTCTTAACATCCTGATAGGGTTTACCGGTTGCAGGATCATAGAATACATAGGGCACATCTAACTGCCTCATAATCCTTTGCAAGGTCTGCCGCAATGTTTCATTGATAGGTATCTCTTTTCTTTCGCCATTCTTGGTATCGGATTCATCCAGTAAGATGAATCCATGTTTTAGGTCTACCTGGTCCCATTTCAGGGTAAGTATTTCACCTTTTCTCATGCCAGTGTTTAAGGCAGTAATGATTCTGTTTATTTAATAGCTTTTTTGAGAGGTCGCTGCAACCGTAGCATATAGTTATTTATTTCAGCATTAGCATGTTCTATAGCGCTCACTTAAATTGAGCCGGGTATGCTCAGATAAATTGAGCCACCCTATGATAAAAAATTACTTGTCAAGCAAGTTAACATTCAGGCAAAAAAATCAAAACCCTTCCTGTTTAAACCCTTCCTGTTTCCCTCACCTGCTCGCCCATAAAAAAACCTCCATTCTACGCCTTAGCCAAAGCTGGATGAAAATCTACTCATCAGCCAAAGCTGTATGGTAAAATGGAGGCATGCTACAACATATTAGTATTGTATCACAGAATCTGGCTTTTTTATAGTAGAAATCCAGCCTTTTTTTCAATTTCTTCCGGACTGGTACCGAAAAGACGATGTTTGCGGCATGGTCTTACTCTATTACTATGTCCTTCGTTCCATCCTTCGAAGTAAGCCTCACTTACGAAAATGCTTGACCAGGTGCAAGCATTGCCGGATATTTTTCC
>JASEGY010000199.1 GCA_030019105.1 bacterium
TTACAAAAGGTATCGGCATTTGTTATCCGAAACTTAATGCTTGACGGTGCACTAGAGGCTTTCGGTGTTACCCTAACTCGGCTCTTTTTGAACCATGCCATCACCTCTTCTGTCCACACTCTTTATCCTCACCTTTTAATAGCCCCACCCCATGAGGAACAGCAGGTAATATCGCAGACAAACACTCTCTAACCGCCTTAGGGCTTCCGGGCAGATTGATAATAAGAGAGTTATTTCTCGTCCCTGCGGTGGCCCTTGAGAGAAGACCAAAAGGGGTAAACTTGAGGCTTTCGGCCCGCATCGTTTCTCCAAAACCAGGTATCTCTCGATCGATCACATCCTTAGTCGCCTCCGGGGTAACATCCCTTGGGCCTAATCCTGTTCCACCCGTGGTTAGAATAAGATCACAACGCAACTTATCCGCCATATCTATCAGCCGCCGGCTAATTTCCTCCCTTTCGTCCGGGACAATAGCATATTTTACTATCTTTGCGCCCAGCGGGAGAATCATTTCCCGGATAAGCTTTCCGCTCTCGTCCACCCTCTCTCCGGCTGCCCCTTTATCGCTTATGGTCAGAATGCCAACGGTCATCAAGGTTGCCCCCCTTTTTTCTGACCTATTGCCGAGCGGGAAATTTCTAATTTCACATCTGATCCTTTTACATCCGAGCCTACCTTAATAATTAGAGTCTCATCCTTGACAACCATAATTACCCCATGAATTCCGCCTGTGGTAACTACCTCGTCACCCTTTTTAATGGATTTAAGCATCTCCTGATGCTGACGTTCCTTTTGCCTCTGGGGACGAATAACCAGGAAATAAAAGACACCAATGATGAGAATAATGGGAAGAAAAGAGGTTATGACCTCTCCTCCTCTCGTCGCCCCATTTTGCGCCCAGGCAAAACCGGCAAAAGAGCTAAGGAAACCAGCGGTCAGGATTGCGGATTGCAGATTGCGGATTGCGGATTGCAGATTACAGACTGTAGACTTTATTTCCCCTTTCATTTCTCCTCCCTTTCTTATTGCGGAGTGCAAATTAAAGAATGCGGAACATAAAATCCGCAATCCGAAATCCGCAATCCGAAATCAATTATCCTCCAAGCTCAAATGCCTGGTGAATAGCTTTAACTGCCTGTGCGGTTTGGGCTCGCTCAATGATGATCGAAATCTTTATCTCTGAAGTAGAGATCATCTGGATATTGATCCCCTCAGCCCCCAGGGTTTCAAACATCCTGGCGGCCACGCCGGCATGAGAGCGCATCCCAAGCCCCACCACGGAAATCTTGGCTATATCTCGATCCGAAGTCACCCCCCAGGCATGCAGGTCTTTAGCCAATTGTTCCGCCAAAGCCATGCTCTTTCCCAGGCTGTTTTCTTCTACTGTAAACGAGATGTCATTCGTCTCTGTCACACTGGAACTCTGGGTGATCATATCAACATTGATGTTAGCCGAAGCTAAAGTCGAAAAGATCTTAGCCGCCATACCAGGTTGATCCGGGATATCCACAATCGTTACTTTAGCTTGATTCTCGTCATGGGTTACTCCGGTAACAAGGATATCTTCCATATCTTTATCCTCCTCAGTAACAATAGTTCCTTCCTGATCATTAAAACTGGAACGAACATGGATTAAAACTCCATACTTCTTGGCAAATTCAACAGACCTGGGGTGAAGAACTTTGGCTCCTAAAGAGGCCATCTCCAGCATCTCTTCATAAGCTATGCGGGAAAGCTTTCTGGCCTCAGGAACGATCCTTGGATCCGCCGTGAAGACCCCATCCACATCCGTGTAAATCTCACAGGAAGAAGCAGCCAGGACAGCCGCCAGAGCTACTGCCGTGGTATCTGAGCCCCCCCTTCCCAGGGTAGTAATATCCTGTTCCCTGGTTATTCCCTGAAATCCGGCGACAATAACAATCTTCCCTTCTTTAAGCTCCTTTCTAATCCGGTCTGCCCCGATTTTAACGATTCTGGCTTTGGTGTGAATCTCATCGGTCAAGATTTCCACCTGGGCGCCGGTAAGGGATATCGCCGGCTCACCAAGGGTATGAATGGCAATAGCCATCAGGGCAGAAGAAGCCTGTTCGCCGGTGGCCACCAACATATCCATTTCTCTTTCATCGGGTTGAGCAGCTATCTTTTGGGCCAGATCAATCAGGTGATCGGTGGTATCCCCCATGGCGGAGACAACCACCACGACCTGGTTGCCCTCCTTTTTGGCTCTAACAATCCGCTCGGCTACCCGCTTTATTCGTTCCGGGGTAGCAACCGATGTGCCGCCGTATTTTTGAACAATAAGAGCCATCTCAATCCTCCACAGTTTCGGGTTCCGAGTTCCGAGTTAGCCTTTAGAAACCAGGTTTCTTGAAGAAACCTGGTTTCTTCAAAGCAGAGCCCTTCCCGCTTTAGCCTTAGGGCAGGTTATTGAATAAAAGCCTTGTTATCAACTCCCAGCCCTGCTCAAGATGCACTAAGCCTTGCCGGGCCTCAACTTCATTAAAGGCATTAGTTTCATCTACCTTAACTCCTGAACCAAATAGACAAAAGGGCACTGGTTCAGCCGTATGAGTTCTGACGGAAAGCGGCGTAGGATGATCCGGCATTAACAGCACCCGATACTCTTTATGATCAGAAAGCCCTTTAAGAAGAGGGCCGACTATTCGGGCATCAAAGGCCTCTATTGCCTCCATTTTCGTCTTAAGCACTCCACTGTGGCCGGCCTCATCCGGGGCTTCCACATGCAGGAAAAGGAAATCAACTTTCTTAATAGCCTCCAGGCCAGCCGCCACCTTACCTTCATAATTAGTATCCAGATAACCCGTTGCCCCGGGAACATTGATCACCTCAAGGCCGGCATAGCGGCCAAGCCCTTTGACCAGATCAACCGCGGCCACTACTGCCCCTGAAATCCCAAACCTCTCTTTCAGGGTAGGCAAAGTTGGGGCCTTGCCCTGCCCCCAGAGCCAGATCATATTGGCCGGTTTGTCCCGTTGTTGATTCAAGGGATGGTCTTTCAATATTTGATATGAAGCAGCCATCAGCTCTCTAAACACCTCGGCCCCTTCCCCTTCCGGTAAATATTCTCGATAAGGTCTCCCAATTATATCGTGAGGGGGGGTCGCTTCTACTGAAGTGAAGTCTCCTTTCAGAACCAACAGGTGCCTGTAGCTTACCCCCGGATAAAACCTTTGTGGGGGAGAACCCAGCCGCCGGTTCAAGACATCGATCAGTTCTCCGGCCTCTTCATTGGAGATATGACCGGCGCTATAATCTAAAAGAAGATCATCTTTAATCGTAACCAGGTTACATCTGGCCGCGGTTTCGTCTTTAGCTAACTCAATACCCATATTAGCTGCTTCAAGCGGCCCCCGTCCGGTATAATATTTAGCCGGGCTGTAGCCTAAGAGGGTAAGAATAGCCACATCACTTCCCAGGGGCAGTCCTTCCCTGAGGGTTTTCACCGTGCCCATCATCCCTTGCGCAGCCAGATAGTCCATATTTGGAGTCGAGGCTGCCTCCAGCGGGGTTTTGTTTCCCAGTTCAGGAATGGGATAATCCGCCATGCCATCGCCGACTAATAGAATATATTTGATTGCGGATTGTTCCGATTTCGGATTGTTTCGATTGCGAATTGCAGGCATTGGGATTGCGGATTGTTTGCTCATTTAATCTCTAACTCCCCCCAGTAATGTCCGAACTCAACTGCCACTGCGAAGCAGTGCAGCAAGTTGACAATCTTTTATTGGTCGCAGTCCCTATCTTTATCGAATTAAGGAAAATAGCGATAAAATTCTTGTCGATGTAAAGCACGCATCATTTCGACAGTTTTACCACGAAGTTCTACTCCAACACGATAGTTGCCGATACGAATGCGATAGCGATTTGGAGAACTTCGCATTATCTTAACATCAGCGACATCTCTCAACTTATTAACTTTGGGCAAAATTGTAAAGGCAAGATTGAAAACCTGCTCATAAACAGGTTGCCCTTTCAGCTTTTTAAGGTCTTTCAGAAATAACTTGCGATATTGAACTTCCACCTTGGCTATTCCTCTAAATAAGATAGAGCTTCCTCCCGATTCAATAAAGGACTTTTTTTAGCTTCATCCATTGCTTTACTTAAACAGTAATCTTCCATTTCCTCAGATAATTCCTCAACAGAAGCATCATCTCTTGGAAGCAGATGTCTCCACAACTCAATAGGAAGAACAACTGCCCTTGCTTGACCGTTCTTGTCCGTCAAATATTCAACTTCAACCACAGGTTCCCTCCTTTTTTAATCGTCTTCGTCTCCTGGGGGATGCAAGCCTATTTCCTAGCAGTCTGTCGGAGTAAAATAGAGAATCCCAATGTTCACGGCATTTTGTTGTAGTTGCAGAGCTTGCTCTGCTAAAACGTCGAGCAAGCTCGACCACTACAAAATTGCGCACAGATAGATTTTCTCTCCGACAGACTGCTAGTACTTCATTCCATTTGAATTTGTTGGTAGGCCTCGCAGAAACCAGGTTTCTTGAAGAAACCTGGTTTCTATCCAAACCACTAAAATCAAATGGAATGGAGTACTAGGCATAGGCAGGTGGATGTATGTTTAGTTCGGCCATCAGTGTCGTAACGGAAATATTGCGGAGTTGTGCTAACTCGGTCAGCGACTGCACACGCTCTACATCTGCTCGCTCAATGCGCTCAATCAATGCTAATAGTTCCTGGTGTTCCTCATGGGTCAGTGTCTCCGCTCGTCGCTTTGCTGTTAACTCGTCATACCGTTGCTGGACGTCGGGTGGCAGCCCATGATTGATTTTTTGCAACAACTTGGCTTCCTCTCCAGACAAACTGGGGGCTATACGCTTGGCTCGTAAGGTCAGCACCTGGAAAATGAAGTGCTCTAATTCAGGCGTATCCAGTTGTGTAACGCCGTTTAGCAACTCATCCAGTGAAACCTGGGATCGAATTTTAATAATTGGCATTTTCCCTCTCGCTTTCCAAAACCACTAAACAACCACTTGCTAAAGCAGGCTAAAGCATCTTCCGCCTTCGGCGGACTGAAGGCAGCTTGGAAGTAATCTGGTGTGTGTCTGTACAACTTACTATTATAAAGCCCAAAAGCCATAAGGTCAAGCAAAATTTTCAACTTTCGGCTTGTTTTATGATAAGTTTTATGGTAATATATAGGCTATGGGAAATGACCGGACTGACAAGAAGCTTACTTTAATAGAACATTTAGAAGAGCTAAGGCGGAGGATAATCATCTCTGCTATCGCAATTATGATTGGCTTTGGGCTCTCCTATTTCTTTATCGAGCGAATAATGGATTTTCTGATAAAACCGCTGACAAAGACAGGGCAGACCAGCCGACTTGTCTTTATGGCCCCACAGGAAGCCTTCTTTGCCTATCTGAAATTAGCCTTTTTCGCGGGGATATTTCTTTCGTTACCTGTTACTCTCTATCAAGCCTGGAAGTTTATCTCATCCGGACTTTTTGTTTCTGAAAGGCGACTGGCGCTTATTTATCTACCATTTTCTCTTATCCTTTTTCTCACCGGCGCCCTTTTTTGCTATTTTATTGTTTTTCCTATCGGGATGAAATTCTTCCTTGGATTTACCAGTCCGACGATCCAACCAATGATCTCTGTCACCAGGTATATATCTTTTCTGGGCATAATGGTGCTTGCCTTTGGCGTAATCTTTGAATTACCGCTGGTTATCCTTTTTTTGACCAAACTGGGCGTAATTACTCCTGACTTCCTGGCTAAAAAGAGGAGGCATGCCCTGGTAGGAATTCTGGTAGTAGCGGCCATTCTTACCCCACCGGACTGTGTGAGTCAACTTTTGATGGCCCTGCCGGTGATGATCCTTTACGAAGGCAGCATCTGGCTCTCAAGACTGGCCCTGGCCAGGGAAAGGGGCAGGGGGGCGGAGGAGCAGAGGAGATCCAGGGGGGCAGAGGAGAAAGGGAGGAATAATGGCTGAACCAACTCATTTGGACCCAATCAGAAGTCAGAAGCCGGAAATCCGCAATCCGCAATCCGAAATCCGAAATCAGGAGGAGTTGTCTCATTTTGACGCCGGCGGCAAGGCCGTAATGGTAGATCTTGGCGGCAAAGAAGAAACGCACCGGGTAGCGGTAGCCGGGGGATGTATTTCCATGCGGCCTGAGACCTTCAGATTGATTCAAGAGGGCGGAACGAAAAAAGGCGATGTCTTAGGCATCGCCAGGATTGCCGGTATTATGGCGGCCAAAAGGACCTCAGAGCTTATTCCCCTCTGCCATCCACTGCCGCTGACCAGGATTGAAATAAGATTTGAAATGAAGGAAGAGACAAGTCAAATCGAAATAGAATCGCAGATAGAGACAGTGGGCAGAACCGGTGTCGAGATGGAGGCCCTGACAGCCGTATCAGTAGCTGCCCTGACTATCTATGATATGTGTAAGGCCGTTGATCGAAAAATGACCATTGAGTCTATCCAATTAATTAAAAAGAGCGGCGGTAAGAGTGGGAACTTTCTGCGACCTCAAACCGTGTCTGAGCAGTGATTCAGTCAGGTGACAGCAATTCTCATTTTGAGTTCACGACTGTTCGTATAGCTCTTAAGATAAATATTTTGGGGTAAGCGAATTCAAGATAGGCT
>JASEGY010000019.1 GCA_030019105.1 bacterium
TACAACAAGATGCCGTGAACATTGGGATTCTCTATTTCACTCCGACAGACTGCTATCCCCTGACTATTTTTTCTGCTAAAGTTTTTCCTGATCTTGCCGATATATATAATGTAAGTTATCGTAATAATATCCCTCCCTAACGTTATTATACTGTAACTTATATCTAAAGGCTCAAATGTTCTCACGTCGTATTACGAGACAGGGCAAGCGGATGGAAATTCCGCTTGCCTACTTTTTGCCTACTTTCTAAATAGCTGAAGAGAATTAGATTAAATTTAACAGGTAACTCCGGGTGTTCCGGAGTTAAATTAGAGCTTATCACCTAGGAGGAATGAGCAAGGGCAGTTTTTATGCCCATCTCGTGCCCGGGTGATAAGTTTTTTTTGAGCCAAAAGGAGGATGGTATGAACATAATAGACCTTTAACAATTGATAATTGTTAATTGATAATTATATAATTGAGGTCTATTTTGAAAGGATTAAATATCCTTTTAAGGTAGACCTTTTTTGCTTTCCAGCGCAGATAATAATAGAACTGTAAGGGGATTGAAAACCGGCTTAAGGCAGCCCGTCCCTTTTAAACTATACTACTAAACAAAGCCATAAACGCAGCAAGGATGGTAGCAAGAATGGTAACAATTTCAGGGAAAGCAATTTTATTGGATAAGACCTATCTCAAACAGGATTATTGTGTCCTGACGGGATAGGTTTTTTTATTAATTACTAATTACTAATGACTCGACAGTTAAAAGTTCTCCGTAAGCCATTGGTACTGTTGACTTTTGCAGAACTGCCCGTCGTTGAAGGTAAGTGGCCTATTTTAAATGGGTTAGCCTCGAAGACACACGAGAACTTTTAACTCTCGAGTAATGAGAAGGGAGGATGTAAATTCTACTATTTAATTGCTACATAGCACAACATCGTTTACCCTGTTTTAATACAAATTTATAGCAGGAGATCGTTTACCTTGCTACATACTCTGGTGTGGAATAAAGCGATAAACCCAGGACTTAAAGTATACGGGTACACGATGTGCTGCTACAAAATCGGACATTAGGAGTCTACGATGTTAGGGTAAACGATGTCCTGCTATTTGTCATTTAATATTTAAGAAGGAGGGATGCAAATTCTACTACAAAGCGCCGAGATTTATTAAATAACGTAACAATGAAGGGGTATCACCACAGGATATTTTCATTACAGCACTAAAGGCAAGCAGCGCGTTCAAGAAACCGGGTTTCTTTGACGTAAGGCAAGTACTAAACGCACTACTAAATACACTAATTACTACAGTAAAGGAGGGTCTTTTCATGAAAAGAACCAGTCTCAACACAGCAGCAATCATACTCTTTACCTTCATTATCGGCTTAGCTACAATGATAGGAGTTGGTGATGCCTACGGCGTCAGTCTGACTTCACCTATTAATGGGGTGGATACCATCGATGCTACCCCTTTCTTTCAGTGGACTCATGCTGATACCCCCACCCAGGCTATCCTGCAGATAGATGATCGGGCAGATTTCCTCTATCCCTTAGAATTTGAGGTAAACATCCTTTTTACCACAGGATTAGGCACCACCATGAGCTATGCCCTGGGTAATACTCAGGCCCTGCTGGCCAATCCGGACGGGACGGCCAAAAGATATTACTGGCGGGTGATCGAGAATGAATCGACTATAAGCAGTGTCCAGCACTTTGATATTACCTGCCCGGTTCTGGTCTCTCCGACCGATGGGAGTGAGACTTATTCAGCTACACCCGTCCTTGACTGGGAAGATGTAGCTGGCCTGGTCGCCGCAGATAGCTGGCTTATTCAGGTGGATAAGCGGACTGATTTTCTTTCCCGCACAGAGTTTGATCCGGATGGATCAGCGGTCAGTTGGCCCAAGCAAACGACTACGGCAGGTAATGTTTCTACGGTCCATTTTGGCACCAGTGGGGACTCGGCCCTACCTAATCTTCCCTACGCCAGATATTACTGGCGGGTGATGAGTTATAAAGGTGGAACGCCCTATTCCAACTGGAGCTCCTGGTCTACCTGGTCCTTTGATATCAAGGGGCCTATTCTGATGTCTCCGGTCGAAGGGGTATCCACCGACAATAACCAGCCGACCTTCTTCTGGAATGCGGTGGATGAGATGGGTAATGGAGATACCTACACCCTTCAGGTAGCAAGATTTAACAATAAAAATGATTTTAATAACCCCCTGGCCACTATCTACCTTAATGGCGCCATCACCAATTACACCTGGGGCACGGCTGATGGGGATGCTGCCGGTACTTACGCCGCGAATAACATTTGGACTACTGCAGGCTCAATTGCCAATCTTACCGAAGGCACCTATTTCTGGCGGGTAATGGCCCAGCAAGATAGTGGAGATACCACTCCCTGGAGCTATATCTGGCGATTTGTAGTTGACCTGGATGATGTCTCACCTCCGGATGCCCCGACACCTCAAAGCCCGGCTTGTGGGGATCGACAGAGGGGGGATATAACCTTCAGTTGGAGCGCTGTTTCTGACCCATCGAGTTCCCCTTCTGATATTTACTATCAGGTCCAGATCGATCACGATGCCAGCTTCTCCATCCCTGACTCTGAGGATGTAGATATCAACGAGACCACTACCTCAACCAGTTACGCTACTTCCAGCTCATCCTCTGTTGACACATATCTCGCGGAAGGCATCTGGTTCTGGCGGGTGCGGGCGGTTGATCCGACCAACGACTATGCCGTGGGTAATTGGAGCTCGGTTTGCTCGGTAGTGATTGACCGGACCCCTCCTGACCCGACCTTGCTTTATCCCGGCGGGTCTGATACCAGCGCCTGCAGCGCCCAGATATATATCAAGGACTGCACGCCGACTTTGTCCTGGAAGTACGGCGCCCCGGCTGGAGTTGCCTTGGGCGGACTGGATGAGCCGGAGGCAATCAAGTTTCAGATCGAACTAACCAATCTTCTCGGTGTGACCACCACCTATCCTTCAACTACCACATATCTTACCCGGACAACTTATGTTGTTCCCACCTGCCTGACTGATTCAGACACGAGAGCTGAAAACTACAGGTGGCGGGTTACGGCTTATGACGATGCCGGTAATTCCTCCACTTCCACCTACTTCTATTTCATTGTTGACACCAGAGCGCCTACTCCCCCGCAGACCCTTTCAACTTCACCAGGTAATGGGGACTATTGGACGGATGGGACGCCAACCTTTATCTGGAACGAAGGAGACACGAAGAGCTCGCTTACCAATAATATAAATTTTGTCGATTTTAACGAACATGATTCTAGTGTAGTCACGGTCGGGACAGACCTGCGATACGACTTCCAGCTTGATACGAACAAGGGCGGCTTTTCATCACCTATAGTTGACGTCGAAAACCTGACCACACCGACCTATACTACTTCTTTATCTGATGGAACTTATATGTGGCGGGTGCGAGCGATTGACTGTGCCGGCAATTACACTGCCTGGAAGACCCAGGTGCTAATCATTGATACTGTGCCGCCGTGCACACCCACCCTGCTTTCACCATCACATGGCGGAACCCTCTCTGATACGCCGGTTGAATTCGACTGGGCCGATGTGAGCGATGCCACCCTGACTTCTTATGAACTTCAGGTGGATACTAATTCCAGCTTTACTTTAGCCCCAGGGATCATCGATCAGTTCAACACCGGAACTCCGCCTGTGTCTAAGTATACGAGCAAGGCGGCGGATAACCTCAATACCGGCACGACCTACTATTGGCGGGTAATAGCCCGAGACAAGGCCGGAAATACATGTTGGAGTCCTGTCTGGTCATTCAGCATCAGCACTACTATACCAGCGGATCCGACTTTGAGGTCACCGGCTAATAATACCTGTACTAACGATCAGACCCCTACCTTTGACTGGGATGAGCTTGATTCCGGTTACCATACCATGTACTATATCTTCGAGCTGGACGGTAACGATAATTTTACCGATGCGGATATCTCTGTTTCCGGGCTGACAGAATCAACCTATACCTTGCCTCCGGCTTACGCCCTTTCTGAGGGACATTATTACTGGCGGGTTATTGCGGTGGATGAGGCCGGAAATAAGGGTTATGGTCACAGTATGCTGAGTTTCACGGTTGACCTTACGCCGCCTGACGCGCCGGCCTATGTCTATCCGACTGATAATTGCTTCATCAACGATGATACACCTAAATTGGACTGGAGCGAGCCGGAGTCTGCTCTTTCCTATCAGATTCAGATAGATGACGATGGAGATTTTTCTTCACCGGTGCTGAATGTGACCGCTGATTCCGACTCCAGCCTGCCTCCGGGAGGCACCAGCGAGATGACTATTTCCCCGGCCCTGCCGGAAGGGACATGGTACTGGCGGGTGCGGGCCATTGACTGTGCCGGAAATATGAGCGGCTGGTCTGTGAGCTCTTCTTATGCCAAATTCACTATTGACACTACCGCGCCGGATGGGCCTTATCTTATTTCACCTTCTGATTATGCCGTGACTAACGATAAGACCCCGACTTTTGACTGGGCTGATGTCAAAGACGCTGTCTCGGCCTATTCATCGGAGCTTTCCGGAAATTATAATAATTCTAAATATTGTCCGACGGTCTACTATATCATCCAGATAGAGACGGATGAGAATGTTACTAATGTGCCACCCGGCGATGGGTTTAACGCCGCCATTGAGTATTCGAGTGATCCGAACGATAGAGACCCGCACGATGTTTACCAGCCGGATTTCTTTAATGGGTCAAGTATGACCCCCACCATGCTGCCTAATATTACTAATAATGGCCGAACCTTCTTCTGGCGCGTAATGGCCAGGGATTGTGCCGGCAATGAATCCACCTGGTCTGATATTTGGGCTATCAGGATCGATCCCAACCTTGATTCGGCCCCTTCCTTAGTAAGCCCGGATAACGGAACATGGAGTAACGATAACACCCCTTACTTTGACTGGTCTGATGAGGATGATGCTATTTATACCTTACAGGTGGATAATAACGTGGATTTCTCCTCACCGGAGATCAACGATTCTAAAATCAAGACATCGAGCTATGTCTCAACTGCTCATCTAAGGGATGGCACCTATTACTGGCGGGTAAGGTCAACCGATTCGGCCGGTAATGTAAGCCCCTGGTCTTCTGATGTCTGGGTCCTGAATATCGATGCCAATATAGTAAAGCCAATAAATGTCCCCATTTTAGTCACCCCGGCTGATAACGGCTGCATCTCTGACTCCACCCCGATCTTTGACTGGAATGGAATAGGGGACAAATCAGCGCCGGTGGTCTATACCATTCAGGTGGTTAAGGACAGTCCTAATTTTTCCAGCCCGGAGACAATGCTCATTAATATAAGCGAGCTTTCCTGGTATTCAGAGGTAAAACAGACTATCTGGCCGGCAGATGTCAATGACGACAACGTGATTAATGAGACCGATTATGCGGCTACCACCGCCGACCTGGCCGGGCTGGACTATTTGGTCGATGGCACCTATTACTGGCGGGTAAAGGCTTTCGATCAGGCAGCCAATGAAACCCACTGGTCAAGTGTTTCGACCTTTACCCTGAAGACGGCGGCGCCGGCTGTCCCATCGCCCCTTTCTCCAACCAATGGAGGCGCTATTACCAATAGTCTTCCCACCTTCCAGTGGAACGAGGTGGCTGATGCAGATTACCTGTTCCAATTAGACAGGGATGCTGATTTCTCTTCACCGGAGATAAGCGAGGAGATACCAAAAGGCACTACCGAGTTTACCCTGACAACCCCTTTAGAGTTGAACCAGACCTATTACTGGCGGGTAGCGGCGGTGGCCTGCGGCGGGGCACAGAGCGCCTTCAGCACCGGCTGGTCTCTTATGGCCACGGCCACATACATCAACCGTATCCTGGATAACGCCGCCCCCTACGATGACCGGGTCATTGCGGATGATACTATTTGGACCCTGTCAGGGTCTCCCTACATTATTGAAGACCTGGTCTTAGTCACGAAAGGGGTCACACTGACGATTGAGCCTGGAGTAGTGGTTTACTTCCGTCCCATCTCGACTCTGCCTGATCGCAATCAGCCAACCGACTTTATTGTACAAGGGACATTAAAGGCAGAAGGAACCAAGGCTGATCATATTACCTTTACTACCTGGCCGCGGCCTGAGGTTGCTCCGGAAAGCGATGCAGCCAAGACAATTGATGGCTGCTGTTCTGATTCACCCACCTCAGGGTCAAACAATATACTTTACATCCCGCAGTGCGGTGACTGGCAGAGGATCAGGTTTGAATCCACCTCAACCGGGTCTGTTTTAAAATATGCGGATATAAGCTATGGTGGGTTATACAATGACGGTGTCGGCACTTATTATCGGGGCAATATCGAGATAGATAAGACCTCCGTAGTGATAGACCACGTCTCAAGCACTAACTCTTGTGGATATGGTCTCTTAGGCACATCTGACATTACCGCTGCCTTCAATAATACCTTTAGTAACTCCGTTTTCTCTGACAACGGGCTGGATGGGATCGATCTTAAGGTCTATGCCGGCACGATCAATATTACCGGCTGCACTATTGAGCGGAACGGACGCTGGGGTATCCTCAACGAAGGTAATTACAATCTTGGAAACATCACAGACCTGGTAGTAACTGACTGCACCATTAATGACAACGGCCTTAATCAGGAAGGCGGCGGTATCTTCTCCACGGCGACACATTCAGAGGATATCACCAACAACACGATCGAGCACAATGCCGGCTGGGCCATCATCAAGGGCCAGCACAGGTTAGGCGATAGTGTCGGCGGATATGTTATCGCTGATAACACCCTGACCGGGAACTATCACAATGGTATCTGGATCAAGGCCAAGTCGCATACCGGAGAGACAACCTGGTCTGCCTCGAACCAGGTCTTCTATATCAACCGGGTTATCGTTGAAAAGGGGGCCGGCCTGACCATCAAAGCAGGAGTAGTGGTCAAACTCAGCGAGGATCAGGCCAAAAAAGAAGGCGCCGGCCTTGACATCTACGGGACACTGACGGCTGACGGGACATCAGCGAGTCCTATCGTGATTACCTCTTATTATGACGATGATTTTGGCGGGGATACCAATTTCGATGGCAGCTCAGCCGGCAAGATAGCCGATGATGGGGATTGGCAGGCAATTACCTTCCATCCTGCTTCCTCAGGTCTCATTGACAACTGCACCATCAGATACAGTGAGGAAGGAATTGCCATTGACAATGCCTCCCCAACCATTACCGACTCCACGATTTCCGACAACACCTTCCGGGCCGTTGGTATCCGCGGCGTCTCAGCGCCAATAATCAGAGGTAATACATTACGGAACAATGATCACGATGATCCGGATAACGACCAGATCGGCGGGGCAATCACCACCTTCTGTGATGAGAATGCCGCCCCGGTTATCGAGAATAACACCATTTATAATAATCGCAACTATGCCATTGGGATCACGGCCAATAATGCCGGGCTGATAAAGAATAACAACATCATTGGAAACCGCTACAATGCCATTAAGGTCTGCTCAGGTATCACCAAGAATGTTACCTGGTCTGAGACATCAGCGCCTTTCTATGTCTCTGAAGCGCTTTCAGTCGGTGATTCCCCAACCTGGACCATCCAGCCGGGTGTTAAGATCAAATCCAGCGCCCCCATTTATATCAATAAGGCGGCTAAATTGGTGGCCATCGGTAACAAGGATAAGCCGATTATCTTTACCTCCTACCGGGATGACTCTGTTGGCGGAGATACCAATGCCGATGACGACTATGCCCAGGCAGCTATCGGTGACTGGGGCGGGATCGCCTTTAATGACGGCACTACTGAAGGCACTCTCGAATATGTGGAGATAAGCTATGGGGCCAATGGATTAGATTGTGCCTCGGCCTCTCCTGCTGTCACCCATGCTACTATTGCCAAATGTGGAACAGGGATCAACTGCCGGCTTGGCGCAGCCCCGGTTATTACCAGGAGCATTCTTTCTGAGAATAACTTTGGCCTCTACTCCAGCACCGGTTCTAACCCAACTATTGGCGGCAGTGCGGATAACCTATGCGAGATCATCAATAATATCAACGGCGGGGTAATAAACACCCATGAAACAGTGGAAATCAACGCTACCTATAACTGGTGGGGAGATAAGACCGGGCCAAAGGATACCTCAAAGGGCAGCCCCTTGTATAATCCAAATGGATTTGGGGATATGGTGAGTGACTTTGTCAGCTATCGTCCCTGGGATAAGACCGGCCATGCACCAACAGCCAACGCCGGCCAGGATATTAATGCTACCGCCGGCAACTTAGTTATGCTCGATGCCAGCGCCAGCTCTGATCCGGATGGAAACAGCCTGATTTACATCTGGGCCCAGATTGGGACAGATCCTGAGGTAATTAGCCTGACAAACGTAGTCCGGCCTACCTTTACCCCTCAGACCCCAGGAAACTATAAATTCCAATTAGTAGTGGTTGATTCTGACGGTAATCGATCTCTTTCGGACGAGGTTACCGTAACTGTTTCTTCCTTTACCGGTCCGGGTGTAAGCAATGTAAAGCTTCGATTGGACAAGTCTCTTCCCTTAAATTACTACTCTAAGAAGGCCGGCGAGACCTTTGAGGTCAAGGTTTACGTGGGGGACAGTTACCATTCTGTGGTGGATCTTTTTGCCTTAGCCTTCACTTTGAATTACACCAGGACCGAGTACTTAGATTTTGTCAAGGCCGAAGCAGGAAGTTTCTTAGACGATGACTTAAGCAAACTGCTTTTCTATGAGAGCAATAATGACCCGGCTGGGAAGATTGAGATCGGGATCAGCCGTAAGAAGGGGATTCATGGAAGCGGAGCCAGTGGATTCGACGAGAATAAGCCGGTCGTCAAGATTACCTTCAAGTTGTCCGAAACTGTTCCGGTTGGTGAAAAGATTGATCTGAGCTTCTCTGACGTTATGGCCAAGAATCGTGTGGACAATACCACCAGTCTTAAGCCGGTTTCCAGTCAGATAAAGGTGACAGAAGGACTTGTTAAGACAGTTACCGTCTGGCCCGGGGATACTAACAATGACGGCCAGGTCGGTGCTAAGGATGTATTGCCGATCGGTCTTTATTGGAAGTCTACCGGCACGGCCAGAACGAGCGCCCAGACAAGCTGGATTGGCCAGCAGGCGACAGCCTGGAGCCCGGTGGCGGCTACTTACGCTGATGCTAACGGTGACGGGATTGTAGATGCGAAAGATGTCCTGGCCGTTGGCTTAAATTGGCACAAGACCCACACTGTCTATTCCTCAGCACCGGCTTTGGCAGAAAGTAACATGATTGACTGGGCCGCTTATCTTCCGGCCTTGAGGGAAATGTATGAGGCCCTGGGCAGCTCTTCAAATACAGAGCTTAGAGATGTCTTAGCTGAATACATTAACTTAGCTATATCCAATCAGGTGCCGGCCAAGAATCAACTCCTCCAGAGCTATCCTAACCCATTCAACCCGGAGGCCTGGATACCTTTCAAGCTGGCCGATGGAGCGGAAGTGGCCATCAATATTTACAACTTGAGCGGCCAATTAGTAAGGAGCTTTGATTTAGGACAACTAAGTTCAGGAAGCTATCTTACTAAGGATAGAGCCGCTTACTGGGATGGCCGGGATGAAAATGGAAGCGAGGTTTCCAGCGGTGCCTATCTTTATCAACTCAGGGCCGGATCTTATACGGCTACCAGAAAGATGATCGTATTGAAGTAACAAAGCCTGCTTTGACTGACTGTCAGAAACCTGGTTTCTTGAAGAAACCAGGTTTCTTTAAATCACAGGCGGGACGCCTGTGCCACCTTGAATGATTGTAGTAAAATAGAACAGTCCAGCAGGGCCATTAGGAGATCAGCAAAAGGGATAGCGGTAGGCCACGTGTCTACCGTTATCCCTATATAAATAAGAAGTGAGAAATAGGCACCCTTCAAAAAAGCCAAAAAGTAGTTAACAGTTTACGGCTTGAAATTGGAAATTGGAAATTAGGGATCAGTTACCAATTCCCAATTTCTAATTTCTAATTTCCACTGTTTTTAAAGTGTTAACTGGTTTTTGAAGGGTGCCCAAAATTTACTATAATCCTCTTCAATCATTTCAAACAAGATTTCATCGAGCTTTTCCTCATTGAGAAAATGGTATTGGCGCCTTATCCCGATTTTGCGAAAACCTGCCTGTTCGAGCACCTTTACAGACTGGCAATTCTGCTGGGTAACAGTAGCCGTAATGCTATTGAGTCCCACCTTACAAAAAGCTGAAGACAGTAAAAGCTTGACCATTTCCTTTCCATAACCCTTTCCTTGAAATTGTTTTTCGCCTATGAGAAAAGAGACCTCTCCGCTTTGAGTTGAACGATTTATATTGTAAATTGAGCAAAAGCCAATCTCCTTGCTGCCCTCCTTTTCAGAAATAATTAAATTAATATCGTCCTGATTCAGGACAAAGAACTTTTCAATGATGGTCTCTTTTGAATATGTCTCGTTTGGCGTATCCATATATCTGGATATATCCGGATCGTTGAACCATTTCACCAGCAGAGGCACATGCCTTAATACGACGCTTTCGGCGATTAAATGAGGGGTTGTCCGGAGATCGTGGGAAACTCTCGAGCTTCCAGCTTGAGTTACTTTCTTCTCCATTTGGTATCGTTTCATCGCCTCTAAGAGGATTCTGCCTATGAGTTCATTATATGAAATACCTGCTGCGAAGGCACTCCTTGCAAAACCACTGTCTATCTTAATCGACGGATTAGGATTGACCTCAAGGACATATGGTCTGCCGTCTTTCAACCGAAAATCTACTCTGGCATAATCCCTGCAACCGGTAAGATGATAAGCATCTACTGCCAATCTCTTGATGTGTCTTTCAATATCTTCAGGCAAATTGGAAGAACAGATTCCAGCGGTCCTCTGAAACATCTCCGAATCCTCAAGCCATTTTGCCTCATAACTTACTATATTCGGCAGATCTTTACAAAATTTGAACACAATCTCGGAAATAGGCAGGATATCAATGGAATCTCCATTGCCGATAATGGCTACATTCAACTCCCTTCCATCAATATACTCTTCGACCAGAGCAGGTTGATGGTAATTTTTCAGAATAAATTCTACCTTTTCAGACAATTCAAGTTTATTATAGACCACAGAATCAGTTTTGATACCAATACTGGCGTCTTCACAGGATGGCTTTACGAACAGAGGAAATTTTAGTTCAGGAGCCGGTCTTTGTGAGGAGGTGGAGAATATCTGATAATGTGGGGTGGGGATATTGTTGGCCTTAAACAGATGTTTTGTCTGCACCTTATTCAAACATAAACCAAGGGTCAGGGAATCCGAACCTGTGTAAGGGATTCCAATTATGTCTAAAAGCCCGGCCACCCAGGCTTCTCCGTGAGGATTGGCATCAATTCCTTCGCAGAGATTGAATATAAGATCAAAACTCTTCTTGCCCAGGCAAGGCAGAAGTTCTCTGCGGATGCGAACAGGGATCACTTCATGTTTATCTTCAAGTATCCTCAAGACATCTTCAACCACCTCGGTAATTTCATTATAGGACAATACATCGGTTTCTAAACCGCACTCGATGCAGTCAACCAGATTATAAAGAATTCCTATCTTCATGATGACTACTTTCCCCGTAAGCGTTCAGGTGTCAGGAATCAGGTATCAGGTATCAGGTATCAGGTATCTGATTGGTTTTGACAGCATTGTTGTTCCAGAATCTGTTTATCTCTTTAAAATAATCCGACCTGTGCAAACGGAATCTGCCACAGAGGCACAGAGACACAGAGGAAAACGTTAGCTATATCAATAGGTTAACGCAGAGGTCGCAGAGGAGACGCAAAGGACGCAGAGGAAATAAAGATTTTTCAACCTCTGCGAACTCTGCGTAATCTCTGCGGTCTCTGCGTTAAAAAAAGTCGATTGCACAGGTCGAAATAATCTGTGAAATCCGCAAAATCTGTGGAATCTGTGTTCCTTTTGGTTGTGGCTCTGCTACGCTATGTAATCTGTGTTCCAGATGAGGGCTGAGCAGTTACCCCCTTACGATAAAAGACCATATCGTTTTAAGGCCGCATTAAGGATCAAAAGAATCATTTCGTTATAGGTCATGCCCGCAGCATAGCATGCCCGTGTAAAACGTGAATTGCTCCTGATGTCCGGCATCAGTCCGGGCAGGGCATTAACATCAAGGACATTAGGGATTTCATTGGAATCCAATCTTATGTCAATCCGGCACAAATCAACACATCCTAATTTTAAGAATGTCCTTTGGCTAAGCCTTTCTAATTGCGCCTTTAATCCTGGTTTTATGTTGGCCGGGCAGATAATAGGGTCTATGGAATCCTTTGGGTTGTCATAAATCCACTTGGACTCATAAGATTCAAATTTATGGAGGTGATCAGGCAAATGACTGAAATCTATCTCCACTATAGGCAGGATGCGAACCCCGACATTATTCCCTAACAAACCAATGGTAAATTCCCTGCCCTCACAATATTCTTCAACAAGGGCATTCTGGGAGTAATTTTTGATAACATGATCCACCTGTTTCTTTAATGAACCAATATCAAATACTAACGAGTTATTTGTGATGCCAACACTTGATCCCTCAGCTTCCGGTTTTACAATGAGAGGGAACTTAAGGTCGGGATTTAGCTTCTGGCGTAAATCTCCAAATGTCTGAAACCTTGGTGTCTGTATCCCATAGTAACTAAGTATCTCCTTTTTCCTGCTTTTATTAAGGGTGATTGCCTGGGCTAAAACCCCGGAACCGGAGTATGGGATATTGAGCGTCTCAAGTATCGCCGGGACATAGGATTCTCTGGATTTACCGGCTATGCCCTCGGCCATATTGAATACAAAATCCACGCCGCTGTTTTTAACCTTTTCAAAAAAATCCCTATCTGCTTCAAGAAGCGTAACATCATATCCGGCAACATTTATCGCCTTACTAACAGCCTCGATAGTCCCGACATCATCGAATTCAGCGTATTTATCATACCTCTCATTTTTAGCAACTTCCTTTTTCAGGTTGAAGGCCAGCCCTATTTTAGATATCTTCTTATTAACCGACTTTCTTGCTGTCCCGGTCCTGGCAATAGGATATTTATAAAGATTGCCAAGGTAATTGGCCACAATAATCTGTTCGGAAGTAGTCTCTTTGATATATTGAGGCGATATGGGCACTTTACCGCCCGGGCCATCTATGACAAGATGCGGAAGCATCAGGCCGGAAGTGAAGCCTTGCAGCCGGCTCATAATATCAAGGCCGTTCTCAATCGGTGTCCTGAAATGGTCAACTCCCTTAACAAGGTCACACTGATATATATAATAAGGTCGGACCCTGATTTGAAGAAGTCTGGTCATAAGTTCCTTCATGACCTCAGGTGAATCATTTACACCTCGCAGCAACACCGTTTGGCTGCCAAGAGGTATGCCTGCATTCGCCAGCAGCTCACAGGCCCTCTTTGATTGTTCTGTTATCTCTGCCGGATGATTAAAATGTATATTTACATACAACGGGTGATACCTTTTAAGCATCTTTACTAATCTTGGTGTGATCCTTGAAGGCTTTACACAGGGCATTCTTGTTCCAATGCGGATTATCTCAAGATGGGGTATCTGTCTCAAACCTTGAAGGATTGCTTCAATTTCACTATCGCTTCGTATTAATGGGTCTCCACCCGAGACAATGACATCTCGGACTTCTTTATGTTCTTTTATGTATTCTATCGCCTTAAAGATGTCTTCCATCGGTATCTGCCGTATGCGTCCAACCTTTCGTTTTCGGGTGCAAAATCGACAATACATGGCGCATTTACTGCTTACAAGCAATAATACCCTATCAGGATACTTATGGACAAGATATGGGACAGGAGTGTACTCTTCCTCTTCTAATGGATCCTCCACATTAAAAGTAGCCTCTAATTCTTCTTTGTCCGGGACACACTGCCTCCAGATAGGGTCTTTCTCCTGATGAATCAGATCAAGATAGTATTGAGTAATCTTCATCGGATACTTTCTCTTTACTCTATTGATCTCATCAAGGTCTGCCTCACATTGTTTCAATCGTTCATAAACAGATCGATTGTTATCCGGAGGTGGATCCGGCTCTTCAATGCCCGGGACGGATTCTGATATCTTCCTCTGACTCTGGCGTCTGTCTCTCTTTTCACCCGACAGGGATTTACCCTCAGGTGTTGGTTTATTCATTCTCATTCCTCCTCCTAATCTAAATCTCTCTTTTAAGGCTTTCTTGATGGTTAGGCAAAAAGTCAAGGCTCATGTTGGATTCCGGGGTCTTAAATTTGTAACCGTTCACACCCTTTAAATGCACGGAGGTTGTCATTCCCGCGAAAGCGGGAATCCAGTGCATTGTTGAGCCGAAAATCCTACTTGGCGTGATTGGTACAACGATTTGGAATGACCCTGGATTCCCGCTTTCGCGGGAATGACAACTTCAAGACCCCGGAATCCAACATGAGCCAAAATCAAATTCTTGCCACAGAGTCACAGAGAAAATATCAGAGGGAACTGCAACATAATCAGTTAGTTATACAAACCTCTGTGTCTCCGTGTCTCTGTGGCTTTTCTTCCGTTGGGACTTTTTGCCGGATCATCTTCTTTGCTCAAGCAGATAATTTCATAATAGGAATGTTATGCCATATTTGGGATTGTTTGTCAATATAATTTTTTAGCTGTTATTCACCCCTGGACAATGAGAAACGCAATGTAGCCCGCATATAAAGCCACAAATATAATGCCTTCCCATTTATCCAACAGACGTCTTTTGCCGGCAAACATACTGAGAAACAACAGTAAACTATAGTGCTTAAGAAAAAGATTTTGGGGTTGGTTGAAGATTGGAGTTTAGGCTTTAGCCTTTCATAAGTAATGAAATCCTAAAGGATTAACTCCGAAAGCTATATAGCCTATCTTGAATTCGCTTACCCCAAAATATTTATCTTAAGAGCTATAGCGAGTATGGCTACCCCGATGTCGATATTACTCTTTACCTGAAAAGGCAAGGGCTTGATAATTGAGCTTATTCCTAAAACAAAGAAGATATTGAAGATATTTGACCCCACCACATTTCCCACGGCAATCTCAGCGTTCTTCTTAAAGGCAGCCACTACCGAAGTGGCTAATTCCGGAAGGGAGGTGCCAACGGCAACAATAGTCAGACCAATTAAAGATTCACTTATACCAAGCCGCAGGGCAAAGCCCACCGCGCCATCAACAATCCATTTACCGCCAAGTGAGAGACCGATTAGACCTAAAATAATCAACAGGGATGATTTTATCAGTCCATAATGTTTTTTGGTTAGATGCTCATCCGTCCCCTCTACTCTTTTATCGATGCCAAAGGTGTAATATATAAAGATGATAAAAAACGAGATAAAGACTATCCCGTCTATCTTAGAAAGAACAGAAAGACTGCTTTTATCTATCAATCGGTCATTGGCTAAAATACCAAGGAGGATTGCGGCTAAGAGACTCAATGGGATTTCTTTCCATACCGTCCCCTTGCCCACGGCTAAAGGAAAAATGATGGAAGATACGCCAAGGATAAGGAAGATATTGGCAATGTTACTCCCCAGGACATTGCCGATAGCGATGCCTGTATTCCCTTTTATACTGGCAATGATATTCACAAACAATTCAGGCGTAGATGTCCCAAAGGCAACAACCGTCAACCCGATAACCAGGTCAGAGACCTTTAGCCTTCTGGCTATTGATGAGGCCCCTTCAACAAGGAAATCCGCTCCCTTGATAAGAAGGACAAATCCAATGATAAGTAATATATATGGCATCATACTTTACCCGTGTCCGTGTCCGTGTTCGTTGTCCGTTTTTGTTATCCGTGTTCGTAGTAAAAAGAGTAGCTTTAGGGACGTAGTACAGGTTCAACCTCCCGCAGGTTTCAAACTTGCGGGAGGTTGTGTCCCCAGTTTGCTACTCCGCTACATTGGGTAATTATTTCTTTCCGTATCCCTTAGAATAACTCACGAACACGGACAACGAACACAGACACGGTTACGGCAAAAATCCCCGAAATATTGAGAGGATACCTCACGGCTGTGCCGCCGCTTCTAATGATTTCCTGTAAAATCTCATCGTATATTCCTTTACCATCCTGCGGGCGCTGAATTGCGGCGCTGTGCCTTTTATCGCTTCTTTCATCACCTCCACCCATCCATGAGGAACCCCGTCTTCATCCATCTTGTAATATAAAGGGACAATCTCTGTCTCTAAAATATCATACACGGCTTCGGCGTCTTTTTTGTCAGAACCGCTCCCCTCAAAGGCCCAGCCATTTTTACCGTTAAAACCCTCTATCCACCAGCCGTCGAGTATGCTCAACTGGGGAATACCGTTTATGGAGGCCTTCATCCCGCTCGTGCCGGAGGCCTCCATGGGGGGAACGGGGTTATTGAGCCATACATCCACGCCATGCACCATGTGCTGGGCCAATTGTTCACCATAGTCTTCGACAAAGGCCACCCGTCCTCCCAGGTTAGGATCACAGGCTAACTTGAAGATGTGCTGCAGAATCCTTTTTCCTTCATCATCCGAAGGATGGGCCTTTCCGGCAAAGATTATCTGAACGGGCCTCCAGCGGTTAGTGAGAAGCCTCTTTAAGCGTTCCATATCCTCAAAAATAAGATAGGCCCGCTTGTAGGTGGCAAAGCGCCGAGCAAAACCGATCGTTAAAGCCAGCGGATCAAGCAGCGTGCCGCTTGTCACCACATTGACGGAGGCCGCCCTTCGTTCCTCTGCCCATCTTTTGCGCGCCTGCTCCCGGATGGCATCAATAAGCTTGATCTTTAGCCAGATGTAAACCTGCCACAGTTCCTTGTCAGGGATATCATCAACGGGCTTCCATGTTTCCGGATCATCGTGCCTTTCCAGCCAGTCTTTTCCAAGGTGCTTGTTAAAAAGAAGCTCCATCTTGGGATCCACCCATGTTGGAAGATGCACCCCGTTTGTAATGCCGTCAATAGGGACATCCTCTTCTTTTGCCTGTGGCCAGAGCGGCTGCCACATCCGGCGGGCTACCTCAGCGTGCCTTTTACTGACACCATTGTGATATCCGGTCATTCTCAAGGCAAGGGCGGTCATATTAAAGCCCGCTTCAGGCGACCGGGGATGAGCGCCTAATTGAAAGAAATGTTCACGGCTTAATCCAAAAAGTGGGTAGTAGCTCCCCAGGTATTTATCCAGAAGATGAAAGGGAAAGACATCGTGTCCGGCAGGAACAGGCGTGTGGGTAGTAAAGACAGAGGTGTTTCGGACATACCCGGCCGCCTCATCAAAATTCATGCCTTTATTTACCTGAGCCCTGATCTGTTCCAGGATGGCAAAGGCGGGATGTCCTTCATTCAGGTGTAAGACCGAATGCTTTATTCCGAGCGCTTCCAATACCTCGCTGCCGCCTATTCCCAGTATGATTTCCTGCCTGAGCCGCTGCTCAAGATCGCCGATATAAAGCTGGGCTGAGATTTGACGGTTCCAGGGATCATTCGCCTCTATATCAGTGTCCATAAGGTAAAGAGGGATATTGCCGACATCGACCTTCCATACCCCGACATAGATGGGGGGATCAAGGCAAGGGACCTTGACCACAAGCTGTTTTCCTTTTTCGTCAAGCGCCCTTGCAATCGGGGCCGCATCCCGGTCAAGGGGCGCGGCCACCTCTTCCTGCCAGCCGTCAACACGAATCCGCTGGCGCAAATAGCCTCCGGGATACATAAAGCCGACCGCCACTAACGGCAGCCCCAGATCGCTGCATTCCTTGAGATGATCGCCGGCTAAAAAGCCAAGCCCCCCGGCATAAAAGGGAAGCGAGTGGTGCAGTCCGTATTCTGCTGAAAAATAGGCGATGGGTGAGCACTGCGCCTCAGTGATATTTTCCGTGAACCAGCACCTCTTTGGTTTAATCTTGTTGCGAAATTCAGAAATGACCCCGTCGTATCTGGTTAGATACTCCTCATCGCCTGCCGTGGCCTCTAATATTTCCCGTGGAATTTCTTTTAACATTCGGACGGGATTGTGAATACTATCTTTCCACCCCTGCCTGTCCATTGATTTAAACAACATTCTGGCCGCCGGATGCCAGCTCCACCAGAGGTTATAAGCCAGCTCCCCCAGGCCGGATATCCTCTCCGGCAGATTTGGAAATATCTTTTTATAATCGTTCATCATTACCTCCCTTTTTTTGACAGGATTAACAGGATGTGCTCATCCGCTACTACTTTGATTATGAAAATCTAATAGCACACGGATAACACGGATACTACGGATTACCACGGATAAAATCAGTGTAAATCCGTTAAATCCGTGTCATCCGTGTGCTATTAAAATAGGTGCTTTTTTCTAAATCAAAGTACTAACGGGTGAGTACCATTCATCTTTCACCTCTTATTAAAGTTTTTCGGAATGTTTTTGCTCTTTCAATCTCAGTTTTAGGTACTTTCTGGCTCTTTTTAATAATACCATGTGTAAAAATAATCTGTTTTTCGGAACCTTTAGTGGTATATAAACAATATCATTACCAACCCTAATTTCCTCTCTTACTTCCATAACTTTAATTTCATCTCCGTGGCAAATAACACACTTCATAGCCTTTTCCTTTCTTGGTGACAGGATCTCACTTCCGGAGAGATGATCCTGTCACCATTTTATCATTCAAGGTCTAAATCCTATCTTTATCTCTTTAGCCGGAGGAGCTATCAGCCTTTCTATAACATCAAAAACAGCTTCAAATTGGATATCATATTTCCCAAGCTTTCTCTCTATATCCTCAATCTTTCTTCTAAGCTCTTCGTTTGTAGCCAGCATCTGCCTTAGTCTTGTAAATGTCCTCATAATCCGGATGTTGACCTGGACGGCTCTCTTGCTATTAAGTACACTGGAAAGCATTAAAATACCATGCTCCGTGAAGGCATATGGAAAGTATCTTCTGCCACCTCGTTTTGAGGTTTCAAATTGAAACCTCAAAGTTTTATACTCTTCTTCACTCAACTGGAACATAAAATCTTCTGGAAACCTGTCTAAATTACGCTTTACGGATAAATTGAGAGACTTTGTTGGCACTCCATAAAGCTCTGCCAAATCCCTATCCAGCATCACCTTCTGACCTCTGACCAGAAGTATCTTACTCTCTATTCTTTCTGTTGGAACTAAGTCATTCATATCTTCTACCTTATTCTATCCATAGATCAGGATTTGGATGGTAGACGGTGATTATTATTGCCGTGTTTTCCTCTTTATTATATGCGCACACTATATGTAAGGGATGGTCACTCTTTGTTTTTCTAAATATAATTGAAGTATAAGCATCAACACTACTATGATTTTAATTCCTTTTGGTGTTTTGACTTGCTCATTCATAGCGCGGCCTCCTGCCGCAACCAAACCAAGAACACAAATGACCAAAAGGACCA